>CACXPT010000013.1 GCA_902769585.1 uncultured bacterium | reverse complement strand
GCCCATGTCGCCGAGCGCGCCCGCGCCGAAGTCGTACCAGCCGCGGTGGTTGAAGGGGTGGTACACGGCCGCGCCTTTCCAGGCCTCGGGGCACATCTTGGGGATCGGGTTGTCGTCCGGCCACTTGTCGGCGAATGGACGCTTCTCGGCAGAGCCGATCCAGAGGTCCCAGTCGAGGGAGGATGGCACGGGCGTGGTGAACGACGGGTACGCGGGCATGCCCTGCGGCCACACGGGACGACGCGTCCAGGCGTACGCCTCCACGATGTCGCCGAGGATGCCGGAGGCGATGATCTCGCGCGTGCGGCACGCGGCATCGCTCGTGCATGGGGAGGCTGTCACTTGCGTGGCGACGCCGGCCTTCTGCGCCTCCTCCTCCACGAGGTAACACTCCTCGATCGAGCGCGTGAGCGGCTTCACGCAGCATACGTGCTTCTTGGCGCGCAGGGCGGCAAGCGTCACGAACGCGTGCGTGTGGTCGGGCGTGCCGCAGTAGACGGCGTCGATCTTGCTGCCCTCTTTCGCGAGCATCTCGCGGAAATCGCGGTAGCGGCGCGCCTGCGGGAACTTGTCGTACGTCTTCTTGGCGTGAAGGTCGTCCACGTCGCACAGCGCCTCCACCTGGAAGCCGGCCTTGGCAAGTCCCTTCAGCTGTCCGTGCCCGACGCCGCCCACGCCCACGCCGCCTAACGTGATGCGGTTGCTTGGGGCCGTAGGGCCGCCGAGCACGTGGTGCGGCACGATGGCGGGTGCTGCCGCCGCCGCGAGGCCGAACTTGACGAAACTTCTGCGTTGCATATAGGTGGTTTTCATCGACATTGTCTCCTGTTTGCGCCGCATGGTAACACAATCGGCGTGCGGATGCAAGCGTTACGCGCCATGCAAATTTGCGCACCGCAAGATTCGTGAAATTCGCGCTTGCGCGCGGCGGGGGATTATGGTAACATATCCGCCGTTTCCACCACGTTCGGGCGTGGCGCAGTGGTAGCGCAGTTGACTGTTAATCAATTGGTCGCTGGTTCGAATCCAGCCGCCCGAGCCATTAAGAAGTGCGTTTGAGCCGATGGCCAGACGCGCTTTTCGTTTGGGCACATCTGCGCGGCGCGGGGCGCGCCGCAAACGTTTCTGTTGTGATAAGAACGTTTGCGCTTGACTGTAACGGCCTAATTCGGTAAACTATACGCCAATTTCCGTCTGGTTCAGGCTTTTGACCGACTGCCTGCCCGGTAAGGAAGCAAAACAAGGACAAAACAATGCCTAAGATGAAAACGAAGAAATGCGCTACGAAGCGCATGAAAATGTCGGCTACGGGCAAGGTAATGCGCTCGCAGGGTGGCAAGGCTCACCTGAACAGCTGCAAGACCCGTGCGCGCAAGCGCAACCTCCGTGGCACGACCGTCACCAACGACAGCGTCGCCAAGACGATGCATCGCATGCAACCCTACGCCTAAGGAGGAAATAAAATGTCACGTGCTACAAACGCTCCCGCTTCCCGCGCCCGTCGGCGCCGTCGCCTTGAAGAGGCGAAAGGCTTTCGCGGCGCCCGTTCCAAGCTCTTTCGCACAGCGACCGAGGCCGTAGACCGCGCCCGCGCGCTCGCGACCGCTCACCGCAAGCTGAAGAAGCGCGACTACCGTCAGCTCTGGATCGCCCGCATCAACGCGGCGACCCGCGCGGAGGGAGTCAGCTACAGCCAGTTCATCGCGGGCCTCACGAAGGCCGGCGTGATCCTGAACCGCAAGATGATGAGTGAGATCGCCATCCGCGACCCAGAGGGCTTCAAGCAGCTCGTCGAGATCGCCAAGAAGGCGTAACCATCCGCCAGATGATGGCGCACAACCCCGAAGCCGGACTTGCCGACTTCGGGGTTTGCTGTTTCTGGATGACGAAGGGACTGTGCGTCAGACGCCTTCGCGGTCGTAGAGGAAGGTGCAGGTGGCGCCTTTGTTCTCCTCTACCTTGAGCCTCCATACGGCGGGCCGTTTGTCGTTTTCGGGCTTGCGCGGGAAGTAGAAGTCGCGAACCGCCAGGGAACAGACGGCGCGGTCGTCCGACGTGCGGAAGATGGCATGCCCGATATCTCCCCAGAGGCCGTTCGAGGGCAGGCAGAGGGTGCGGATCGTCTTTGGCGACTTCCAGCTGCCGCGCGACCATTCTGGACGCCAGCGGTGGTCATGGCCATGGATGTAGCCTATGCACATGGGCGCGTTCTCGAGCAGCCAGATGGCGAAAGTGCCGTTCTTCTTGTCGTTGATGCGCAGGTCGCCGATTGGGAAGTGGGAGGAGACGAAGAAAGGGCGTTTCCGCTTGGGGAAATCCTTCTTGCACCAGTCCAGCACGTCCTTCGTGAGCTTGCCGGGAACAGGCCCGCTGTCCGTCCATGGACGGTCGTCCGTGCCCTGCAGGCAGTCGAGGACAACGAGGTCAGAGGTGCCGAGGGACGCTACGCGCACGAACTTGCCAGGGACGGGCGACTTCTCAAGATGCCCAGGCCATGCCTTGTTGAATTCGGAGCGGCGGTCGTGGTTGCCCATGCAGAAGACGAGCTCGATGCCTGCGTCTTCCAGCCGCTTGAGGATGGGCTTGGAGGTGGCATAGTCGTCTGGACAGCCGCGCAGGTACGCGAGGTCGCCGAAGCTGACCACGCGGCGTGGAAGCGGCTTCATCGCGAGAACCTCGTCCACGAACGCTGAGAGACGACCCTGCGTGTATGTGGGGGCCTCCGTGCCGCCGTCTAGCTGCTTGCCGCCGATATGTATGTCCGTAACGAATACGGAGAGGTTGTCGTCGAACTTCTGCGTGTTGCCGTTCGCCGCGCGTGTTCCGACGCAGCCGGCCGCGCCAGTCGCGGCCGCCAGCCCGAGAAACGTTCTTCTGTTGCAGTTCATTGTCATGTTCCTTTGCTTGCCGTTGCAGGCCTCCGCCGTCGGAGGCCCGTGCGCCACAAGTCTACCAGTTCCCGCCGCCGTTGTCCATCAGACACAGGGCCGATTGTTTTTGGTACAATAGGCCCATGAAAATTCTTGCCACAGTTCTTGTGACCCTTATCTGTGCATTCGTGCAGGCGGCGCCTGTGTGCGTTGACGGCGTGTGCTATCCGTCCGAGGAGGCGGCGCGCGCCGACGGCGTGTCGGAAGATAGGATCAAGGCCGCTTTGGAGGAACACGCCGCAGCACCTGGCGAGGCTGCGCCAAGCTTCGGCATGACGTTGCCGACAGAGGAAGAGGAGCCTGCGGACAAAAGTCGCACGCGCTTGGCCGTCGGCTACATGAAGGCTCCGCAGATGATTGCCTTCCTCCGCAACGAACCGGCGGCGAAGGAATTGGCGGACCACGCGCTGTGGATGATCCTGCTCCTGGTGTTGGCGGGTGGCCTTGCCGCAAACCTGACGCCGTGCGTGCTGCCGCTCGTGCCGGTGAACCTGTCGCTCGTTGGGAAGGGGGCCATCCGCGGCGCGGCGTACGGACTCGGCATAACGACTGCCTACGGCTGCCTAGGTCTCGCGGCGGCGTTCGGCGGACTGGCGTTCGGAACGATCCAGTCGAGCCCTTGGTTCAGCCTTCTGGCGGCGTGCGTCTTTGTGTTTCTCGGCTTGGCGGTGGCGGAGGTGTTCAGGATCGACTTCTCGCGGTTCCGTCCGCGCACCAGGCGGAGCGCGCCGAAGGACGGTACGGCGTCGGCACCGTCGCTCCTGAAGCCGTTCGCGCTGGGCGCATGGTCGGCCGTCCTTGCGGGAGCTTGCGTGGAGCCGATCCTGATCGCGACGCTAGTGCTGACCGCTGAATGGTTCGCGGCGGGGCGGACGTGGTCTGTCGTGCTGCCGTTCGTGCTGGGCGCGGGCATGGGCCTTCCGTGGCCGTTCGCGGCGGCGGGCATGAAGGTGCTGCCGCGCCCTGGGGCGTGGATGCGCTGGGTGAACCGCGTGTTTGCCTTGATGATGTTCGGCATGGCCGCCTGGTATGGCTGGCTGGCGTGGAACGCCTGGCAGGCGCGCAGCGAGTCTAAGGACGATAAGGAGTTTAAGGTCGTTAAGGACCTTAAGGACCCTAAGGACCTTAAAGACTCTAAGGACCTTAAAGGCCCGAAGTCTGGTTGGTTTATGGCGACGCCTGCGACGTGGCCGCAGGCGTTTGCCGCCGCGAAGGCGACTGGCAAGCCGGTGTTCGTCGACGTGTGGGCCACCTGGTGCAAGAACTGCCTCGCGATGGAGAAGACGACGTTCGCGAATCCTGACGTGACGAAGGAACTGGCGAACTACGCTGTCGTACGGCTTCAGGCAGAGGACGTCGCCGCCTTCGTGGCGCTGCCGGAGTTTAAGGATCTCGGCATCAAGGGAATCCCCGCTTTCGTGGTGTTCGACAAGTGATATTGGCCGTCAGGCGTCGACGAGGCCGATGGCGACGTCGTTCACGTTCGTGCCGGTGGGACCGGTGATGACCAGTCCGTCTACGGCGGCGAGCGTGGGATAGGAGTCGTTCTCCGCAAGCGCGTTCTCGGCCGAAAGCTCCTTGGCGCGAAGCATCGCCGCCGTATTTCCGTCCACGTAGCCGCCGGCGGCGTCCGTGGGACCGTCTGTGCCGTCAGAGCCTACGCTGACGAGCGCCACGTTGGAGACGCCATCGAGAATAGGAGCGGCGGCGAGCGCGAACTCCTGGTTGCGGCCGCCCTTGCCGCGGCCGACGAGCTTCACCACCGTTTCGCCGCCCATGATGAAGGCGCGTCGCGTGCCGTCGGCCGCGTGGGCGCGCACGATCTCGGCGAGGCGGCGTCCTGCCGCGCGGGCCTCGTCGGCGACGGCCGTGTCGAGTATCTCGGGCGCGAAGCCGCGCGCCTTGCACGCGGCAGCGGCGGCGTCGCAAAGCTCTCGGACGCTGCCGGCGATGACCGTCTCCACGTTCGCGACCGCGCGCGGCGTCTCTTGAGTGAGGCAGTCGAGGACTGCTGGTGGGAAGGTGAGTCCGTACTTGGCGACGACGGCCTTCGCCTGCGCGCAGGTGGAGGTGTCGGCGGCGGCTGGACCGGAGGCGATCATGTCGAGCGGGTCGCCGAGGACGTCCGAAAGGACGATCTGGAAGATGCGGGCGGGTGCGCATGCGGCAGCAAAGCGTCCTCCCTTGACGCGGGAGAGGCGCTTGCGGATCGTGTTGATCTCGACGATGTCGGCGCCGCATGCTAGCAGCTGGCGGGTGACGTCGGCCAGCTCGTCGCCGGAGACGAGCGGTGCCTCGAAGAGGGCTGAGCCGCCGCCGGAGAGGAGGAACACGACGGTGTCGCGTGGGGACAGACCCTTCACGAAATCGAGCGCGGCCTCCGTCGCGCGGAAGGAGTTGTCGTCGGGTACGGGGTGCCCGGCCTCGTGGCAGGCGATGCGCGGAAGGGGATGCTCGACGTGTCCGTACTTCGTGACTACGATGCCGCGCCCGAGGCGGTCGCCCAGCACGTCGCTTGCTGTGGCGGCCATGCGCCAGGCAGCCTTGCCGGCGGCGACGAGCAGCACCTGCCCGTCTGGGTCGAATGTGGCGGCGGCGAGGGCGCGCCGCACGGCTGCGTCCGGCTTCACGGCTCCGATGGCGTCCGCGACGATCTCAAGTGCTGTCTGGTGCAGGTTCATGGCGGCGGCAATTGTACCATAAACGCACGCGATGTTGCGCACCTGCACGCGAATATGCTAGACTATCCGAGACGTTTGAGAAGCCAATGTAAAGGACTGTCATGAATACAAGACGAGATTTCATGGGTATGTGCATACTGCTGGCGATGCTGGCGGCGGTCGCGACAAGCACGACGGTTTCGGCGGCGACGCGATACTGGAACGTTGCGGACAGAGATTTCCAGACGGCGTCTTCGTGGCAGGGGAACGTGGCGCCAGTCGCGAATGACAGCGTGTGCGTCACCAATGGCGGCACGATGCGGATTGCCGCCGACGTGCCGAAACTCTCGTCCGTGTCCGTGGGCTTGTACGAGGACATCTCGAACTGCGTAGTCCAGACGGGCGGCACGCTCCAGTTGAGCGGCGACCTCATCCTTGGTCGCTGGGCGCACGGGCGCGGCTACTACCACCTGTCGGGCGGCACCGTCAAGATGGCGTCGAGCAAGTCGTTCTGCGTGAGCAGCGCTGGCTACGGCTATCTCATGATTTCCGGCACAGGCGTCGTCGACATCCGCGACGCCTACATGCACATCGTGGGCAACTTCAACAACGCGGGCAACGATTGCATATTCGAGGGCCGCGTCCATCTGGCGTCCGGCGGAAAAATCATCGTCTCGCAACTTGCCGGGAGCGCGGGGTGCATCAAATTGCACAAGAGCAACGCCCGGTTCTACTGTGAGGGCGGAACGATCGAGGCGGTCGGCAACTGTCCCAACCTCTTTTTTGGCGACGGGCACAAGGAGATTGACATCTGCGAGGGCGGGCTTGTGCTGGATACGGGGAACCATGCGCTCGCCACCGAGTTCGCGCTCGTCGCCGGTACGGAGGGAACGGACGGCGGGCTCGTGAAGAAGGGCAGCGGCACGTTGACGCTGAGCGGCGCGAACACGTACACGGGGTTGACGGTCGTGGAGGAGGGAACGTTGTTCGCGTCAAAGCCCTCCGCGCTCCCCATCGCGGGCACGGCGCCGCGCGTGGTGGTGAAGGCGGGCGCGCACATCATGCTGGGCACGGACTGGACGGCTGCGGACATCGCCGCGCTTCAGGCGGTGACGACTGTCGAGACGGGCGGCGCGATCATCGACGCCGATTCTTCCGTCACGTTTGACGCCTCGTCTGCTAATGTGGTCGATGCCGACAGCCATGCCGTCGCCCATGCGTACAAGACAGGCTCCTACATGTATTCGCTCACGGGGGCGAACGCATTTGTCGATGTTTCGGTGTCCAACGGCACGTTCACGGCCAACTGGAACAACGGCACGTTCGTCGGCGGGCGCACGATCCTCGCCGGCGGATGCCTGGGCGCGTCCGGCACGTACGCGGCCAATGTCGGCACGGGCGCGGGACAGGTCTCGCTCACGAACGCGGCGGGGTTCAGCGCGGTCGGCGGCGACCTGACGGTGAACCTCGGCGGTTCGGCGGGAACGGTTACGCGTGGAGGGGCGTTCCTGCCCGATCCGTTGATTCTCAACGACGCGCAGGCCACGGGAAACATCCTCTTCAAGAACCCGATTAACATGTCATGGAATGCGCTGACGGTCAGGACGGATGCGGGAACGGCCTATTTGGATGGGGCATTGTCCAATGGCGGAAACCTTTACAAGATGGGCGAGGGAACTTTGGTGTTCGATGCCGGGAAGTCGAACTCCGTGACGTATGTGAGTGTCCAAGGCGGACGACTGGAGCTCAGGTCGGGGGAACTGGTGAGCGGCGGCTGGATTCAGGTCGGAGAGAGCGGCACGACGAGCACTGTGGTGCAGACGGACGGCGAGATTGTGGCAAAGGAGCGTTTCTGTTGCGGGCATCTCAGCAGCGACCACGATTGCGGTTTCTACTATCTGCGGGGCGGCAAGTTGAGCTTCTCGAAAGTAGATTCTGCCCTTGCGGTCGGTAACTCGGGTTCTGGCTATGTCGAAATTTCCGGGACAGGCGTGCTCGACAATCCGAACGGGTATCTCGCCATCCTGCCGCACTGGAATGGTTCAATCAACGCCACCTATTCGCGCGGCGAGATTCGTCTTCTGGACGGCGGAACGGCCATCACGAAGTACGGCGTCTACGCGAAGACGGACAGCCGCGCATATGCGACGTTCATCATCGACGGCGGCGTATTCCGCACGACCGCCAACCGTACGGAGATGGATCTTACGTCTAACGGTACCGGATTTCTCCGCAACATCAAGAACGTGTGGATGGGCGTGAAGGGCGGCACGATCGACACGCAGCAGTACACGCTCTATGCCGCGCAGCCGATCGAAAGCTGGACGAACCAGCCGACGATAGTCTACACGCCCGCGCAGTACAACACGATGCCAGCGCTCGTGAAGAAAGGTTCTGGCATCCTGCGCCTCACGGGCGCGAACACCTATCCGTGCGCGACGGCGGTGGACGAAGGCACGTTGCTGCTCAACGCGGGCGCGACGCTCCCGACGACGACACTGCGTCTCGGCGCGAGCGGCACGCTCGATCTGGGCGGAACGAGCCAGACGTTCGCCAACCTTGTCGGTTCCGGCTGCGTGACGAACGGCTCCCTTGCGCTGGCATCTGGCGGCGCAATCTATCCGGGCGGCGTCGGTTCGGTCGGAACGCTCGCGCTGAAGGTGGCTTCGCTGACTTGTCCGAGCGGGACGACGCTCGCAATCGACGTCGATCCGAATGGCGTCTGCGACAGAATGAATCTCGATGGCTCATTTGACCTGTCGAACGTGGAGCTTGCCGTGACGGGTGTCGAGAACTTGACGGGATCGGAGCCGATTGCCATCCTGAAAGCCACCGGGACGTTGTCTGGCACGTTCGCCGCGCGGCCCTCGCTGGGCAACTGGACGGTGGGCGTGAACCGTTCTCAGGGCGAGGTTTCGCTCGTGCGCGCCGGGGTGACCATCATCTTCCGCTAAGGTAAACGACCACGGCGGCGAGGGTGGAGACGAGGCCGATGGCGGCCTCGTAGGGGATGAGGCGTAGGCGCGCGCGGATATCCATGAACACGGCGCCGCCGGTGGCGTGGAAGAACGATCCGTGAGGGAGCGAGTCGATCACGGTCGCGCCGGCATGGATCATCGCCGCGCCGCCGAGCGCCGCAACGCCCGCGTCGGCGAGGGCGGACGAGAACGTCTGTGCCGCGATCGTTGCGCCGGCCGTGGTCGAGGCCGTCGCGCCCGCCATCAGCACGCCGGAGACGGGGGCGAGGACGAACGCGGGCAGGTGGAGGGCGGCGAGGAGCGCCGTAACGTCGCCCTGCAGTGCGGATGCCTTCACGATTCCGGCAACGGTTCCGGTGCCCACGAGCAGGATGGCGACGCCAACCACCTTCGAGAGTCCGTACTCGGCGAAAGCGAAGCCTTGGCGGAAGTGGCCGGTCGCGAGGATGGACGCGACGCCGCCGAGCGGCAGGGCGATGAACGGGTCGATGGTCACGCCGGCGAGGGGGCGCAGGGCGAGAAGGACGATGACCGTGGCTGGGCCTGCCAAGGCGGCCCATATGGACGGCAGTGGCGCATCGGTCGTGGTGGCGGACGTCTCGTCCGCCACCATCTGCCCTCTCTTTGCCAGCCATCCGGCAAGCACGACCGTGGCGGCGAGCGCCGCGATGGCCGGCAGGATGTTGGCGGCCATGAGGGCGGTGAGGTCCACCTTGAACGCCTCGGCGGTAGCGATCGTGTTGGGATTGGGGGATATGATGTTGCCGGCCTTGCCGCCGCCGATCATCGCGAGCAGGATGCCGGCGACGGACAGGTTGGCGCGCCGCGCGACGGCGAGCGCGATGGGGGCTACGGTTATGACGCTGATGTCCACGAACACGCCCACGGCGCAGACGACGAGCGTGGCGATGGCGACGGCCGCGACGGCGAAGCGCCGCCCGAGGGCGCCTACGATCGCGCCCGCGATGCGCTCCGCGCTGCCCGTCCTGATGAGCGCGCCGGCCAGCACGCCGGATGCGAGGATGCGCAGCACAGCGGGCATCATGCCCTGCGCGCCGGAGACGGCGTGCGCCATGGTGGCGGCAAGTCCGCCGCCGCCAGCGAGGCCGCCGATGAGCGCACCGGCCATGAGCGCGTAGGCGGGTTGCATGCGTAGCAGCACGAGCACGATGGCTGCGCCTAGGCCAAGGGTTGCGCCAAATGTGGAGAATACGGGTTCCATGGTGTCGCGCAAAGTATACCATTCATGCTGCCGTTGCGCAAATGGCAGTACGCATATTGACGCGGCAAGGAGCGAGATGGTAAAATCTACCCGTGCTTAGATGAGCTAGGAGAAAACGATCATGGCGACAACACTTTCGGCGGACGAGATCAAGTCCTTCAAGGGCAGGGGATGGCTCCTCAACAAGGGAACCGACACATTCTCTGCCCGCATAGTCACGGCGAACGGCAAGGTTTCCGCCGACCAGCTTCAAGCCGTGGCGGAGGTCGCGCGGAAGTTCGGTACGGGCGAGGTCACATTCACTTCCCGTCAGGGCATCGAGGTGCTTGGCGTGCCCGAAGAGAATACGGCGGCGTTCGAGGCGGAACTTGCGGCCGCAGGCCTTTCTGTCGGCGGTACTGGGCCCAAGGTGCGGCCGGTTACGTCGTGCAAGGGCACGGTGTGCCCGCGCGGCCTGATCGACACCTTTGCGCTTTCGCAGAAGATACACGAGCGCTTCTACGTCGGCTGGCACGGCATCGCTCTTCCTGCAAAGTTCAAGATCGCCGTGGGCGGTTGCCCGAACAACTGCGTCAAGCCTAACCTCAACGACATCGGCGTCGCTGGGGCGGTCCTTCCAGGCGGGCGGCGAGGCTACCAGATTACCATTGGCGGACACTGGGGGCGCACTGGCGCCGCGGGTACTCTCGTCCCTGTCGTCCTTGGCAGCGAGGACGAGGTGCTGGACTTCATAGCTCGTACGCTTTCGTTCTACCGCGACAACGGCTTGCCGGGCGAACGTTTCTTCAAGACCATTGACCGGATTGGTTTCGATGCCGTCGTTAAGATGATCGGATGACCGAATGAGAAATTCGGACTACCGCGAAGCGTCGAGCAGGTCGCCGGCCTTGCGGCGGAGGATGCCGATCTTTTCAGGCTCCGGCAGGATGCGCGTCGAGTAGCGCCCGCCCGCGTTCGGGATGGTGACGAGCGCACGGAACTCCGCAAGCAGCGACTTCGCGCGCTCGGCGCGAGGATCGTCCTTGCTCGCGGCAAGCCGCTCGATGCGCTTCAGGTAGCTGAAGTCCTCCACGCCGTCGCGCGCGGCCTCCAGGCGGACGCTCGTGACGGGACCCTTGAAGCGGCCGGGCACGCCGGGATAGATTAGGTAGCCGTCGCCGTCGGGGTAGCGTACGAAGTAGTGCTTGCCGGGCGTGTCGGACTGCGGGATGTAGGAATGCCAGCCGAATTTCCACGGGTCGTACGTGAGCCAGGTGGAACCCCAGAACTCGTATGCCTCGGCATGGTAGGCGGCGCAGTAGTGCGGCAGCATGCGCTCGACGGCGCAGTATGGAGTGTCGAGGCACATCTGGCCGTCGGTCGTGAACCAGATGTGCTTGCCTGCCGCCGCGCGCGCTTTCATCTCCGCCACGGGGAAGTTGCCGTAGTGTCCAACGCCCCACACGTCGATGGAGTCGTTCCACTCGGGGCAGTGGCGCCACGTGCTGGAGTAGATGCGGATGGATGGATCGACCTCGTGGATCATCTTGCAGCACGCGATCATCTGCGTCTTGATTTCGGGGCGCGAGAAGTGCGGCTCGTCAGAGATGTAGAGAACTAACCTGTCGGACCAGCCCTTCGCCTTCACGTGGTCCCAGTATAGGCGCAAGGCCTCCTGGTAGACCTTCTTGTATTCGGGACGCAGCTTCATGCGGTCGGCGCCCACGTACGGCCACTCGCCCGGATACGGATCCTCGCCGAGGAACTTCTTCGGCGGCATTGCCCAGCCGAAGCAGTAGAACATGCCTGGCGTGTAGGATACGGGGAAGTGGAATTCCTCGAAGTATTCCGTCGCGATGCGGTCGTACTCTGTGAAGTCCGCCGTCAACTTGCCGTCCTTGCCGCGCGTGAACTTCGGTTCGGCACCGAGCTTGTCGGGGCAGATGCGCTTCTCGGAGTTGAACTTCCAGAGCAGGCGCCGCCGCGCATCGGCGTCAAGGCCCTCGAAGTCGCTCTTCCACCACTTCGATCCAAGGCGCAGGTCGTAGATCGCCGGCGTCTCGGCGATGGCGGGAAGGGCGAAGTTCCACACGCGCACGGCGTATGCGTCTTCGCGGACGACTTGCCCGTCCGCCTTCCAGAGGATGCGGCCAAGGTATGTGCCGGGCTTCGTGTCGGCGGCGGTCTTGACGTTGATCCACACCGGCTGCGTCGTGTTGGCGGCGACGGGACCTGCGTTCACGGGCGCGATCGGGTCGGGCCACCAGCCGCTCCAGCCGTCGGAGCCCGCGCCCGTGGACGGGTACTTGAGCGTCCATTCCGGCTTCTTGCTGCTGTAGTATGACGTGGGGTAGTCGACTGGCACGTACTCCACCCAGCCGGTCTCGACAGAGATGCCGCCCGTGCCGTCCGCCTTGCGGGGCGGGACCACCTCGACCTCGAGGCGGCCGATCGCCTTGGGCGAGCGCACGGCCAGCTGCAGCGGCTCGGTTTCGTTCTGCGCGAGGCTCACCTCGAAGGAGCGGGCGTCCTTCACCGGCGTCTCGCGGAACACCTTGATGACGGGGTCGATGGACTGCACGGCTAGAGAGGCGGACGCGGCGGCGTCTCCCGGGCGCATCTGCGGCGTTCCCACCAGCGCGTGCGCGTATTCCGCTATGATCAGGCCGTCGTATGCGAACGTGCCGTGGCCCTGCGTCGTAAGGTGGATGGTGACGGTCGCGTCGTCCTGATATGAGGCGAAGGTGCCGAATGCCGGCGACCAGGGCGTGGTGCCGGACACGGAGCCGGACGTCGATGTCATCAGCGTGTTCTTGCCCTTGCGGTCGTGCTTGTGCAGGTGTATGGACGTGGGCGAGTCGACGTTGTCCGTCGAGAGGAACCCGCCGTAGAAGTAGCGGCGTTCCGGCTTGATCGGCACCCTCTGGTAGATGCCCCGCCAGGTTCCTCTCTCGTCGGCCGGGACCGTCATCTTCCCGAATCCGGCGCCGAACTTGCCGCCGGTCGCGGATGTCCCGTACGTGATGCGCGAGTTCTTGCGCTCGGAGGAGTGCGTCCATCCCGCCATGCCGTCGTCGAAGCAGGAGTTCTTGAGCAGGTTGGCGTCGCTCGCTAGCAGCTTCGCGTAGGCGGACTCGTCGGAGATCGTCGTCTTGCGCACCAGCACCTGGTCGGACGGGATGGGGCTTCCAAGCGCGCTGCGCACCTCCTCTGGTTTCTCCTGCGGACGGGGCTTGCCGGTCCGCGCGTAGAGCCAGTACGTCTTCACGGTCTGCGCCTGGATCGGGCAGGTGAAGAGGGCGCGGTCGCCCAGCACGCAGAGCGGGACCTCGTTCGGGCCGTCCATGAGCTTGAACTCCGCGTCGCGCGTGGCGTGGAGCGCCTCGCGGACGTTGAACGAGACGAGCGTGGCCCCGGTCGCCTCAGCGGAGAAGTTAGCAAGCCGCACGGGCGCGCGGAGCTCCCACGCGCCGGGCGCAGGGTCGGCCCACGGAGCGTCTTCCCCGATGCGCGCGGCAGGCAGGCGCTCGACCGTCCCTGCGCGCGCGGATACTGGCGGCGGCACGATGCCTGGGTCGAAGGAGAAGTCGTCGTACCACGCTGTGCCGGTGCCGCGCAGCACGCTGCCTGTCACGAGACGCGTGCAGCCTTCGGGCACCTTCAGCGTGATGACGGTCTCCTTCCAGTCGAACGTGCCGCTGCCAGTCTTCACCACGCGGTTGACGACGTCGCTCTTCTTCTTGTCGCCGATGTGCACGTACCAGCCGGCCGTCCCCTTGACGTTCTCGCCGCGAACCTTGACGCGGATGGTCACGGTGGCGCCCGGCACGACGGTGATGTCGTGGCGCGAGAAGCTGAACCAGCTGGCTGCCGCGTCGGGATCGGTCTCGGCGCGCAGGGCACGCTTGCCAGACGCGAAGATCTTGGTGTCGATGGCGAGGCGGTGGCTCGCGTCGGCAGCGCTGGGATTCCAGCCGAAGGCGGTCGCGTTGCCTTTCTCGAAGCCGCCGTTGAGGTCGGGAGAGGCGCGTTCCCTGAAGAAGTCCGCGTAGCCCCAGGCGGAGGGGTTGTCCCAGTAAAGCCAGTATGTGGCGCTACCTTTCGCCGGCAGGGAGACGGGGATGGACACCTCGGCGCCCTCGGGCACGGGGCCGTTCTCGATGCGCTCGTCGCCCCACACGCTGAAGAGCAGTCCGCCGCCCGTCTCGTCCACCAGGCGTAGCTCCTCTACCCGTGCGCCGGCGATCGGCAGGTCGCGTCCGACCAGCAGCGCCACGGGCTGGCCCTCGCACGCCTCGTCTGTGGGGTTCGTCACCGTGATCGGCACGCGGCGCTGCCAGAACTCGCCGCGGCCAAGGTAGAGATCTTCCCTCCAGGCGACATTTTCGGAGAAAGCCAACGGCGCGATCAGCGCCGCTGCGGCAAGACAGTAGACAGTTGTGATTTTCATGGGACACATTATAGCCTAATCGACCATGCCATTGCACGGGAAAAGTTGCCATGCCCGCGCAGAGGTCATCTTTCGCCTTGCCGCGGGGGCGGGAAACTGCTAAACTTCTCGACATGGAATTGTCAGGGCTCAAGAGCAGATCAGGTCAGGCGACGCTCGAATACATCCTCGTGTTCGTGGCGCTGATCGCGGTCGTGTGGGCCTTGGAGTATTTCGTGTCTGCCGCGCGCCGGAGTGCCCGGCAGACGGCGGAACTGGTTACAAGCGATTATCCGTGACGGCAAAGCCCGGAGCGGAAGGAAGGAGAAACGGAAATGATGAAGCGCAAGAGCAAGAAGGGCCAGACGATGGTGGAGTACATCATCATCGTGGCGCTGATCGCGATCTCGCTGATCGCGGTGTTCACGTACTTCGGCAAGGCGACCGCCAAGAAGGTGGCCGGCGCCACGGAGGCGATCGACAGCAATCTCGGCAGCAAGGCGCAGTCTGCCGTGGATGCTATCGATGATCCCGCCAGTCCCAAGAACATCAAGGATCTGGGCAACTGAGATGTCCTCCGCACGCAAGTACGGGCGTGCGCACAAGGTAGGGCAGGCGATGGTCGAATCGATCCTCGTCCTGTTCTTCCTGTTTCTGGCTTTCTACACCGTCTTCCAGTTCGCGGACAACTTCCGCGCGAAGCTGCTGGTCGACTACGCGGCTAGCCGCGTGGCGCGTGCCCGCACGGTGGGCATGAACGACTACATGCTGGAGAAGACGGCGGACATAGCCACGATGGCCGCTGCGGGGGAATGCCACACGAAGACGGACGCAAACGAGCGCCTCTCCGTGGGCGAGCTGATAGACCGTTCCGGCGACTACCTCGCATGCGAGTATGATGCGCAGGCGCGCCAGGTGCTGGACTTCGAGCTGTGGCGGAACGGAAAGACCCAGACCATCTGTCCGCTTGCTGGTTCCAAGCTGACCGCTCACGTCATCCAGCTGCGTCCGCAGTTCTTCGACCTTGGCAGCTACCTTTCTGGCACGCCTCCCGTGGACAAGGACGACGCGCCCCACGCGCGCATCGTAGGCGAATATAGCATCGAGGCGCACTATCCAGACTGGATCGAATGATGGCACGTCAAGCTTCCAGATCTGGGCAGATCGCCATCATCCTCGCATTCATCCTGCTTGGAATCGTGTTCTTGTTCTTGATGGTGTCGGACATCTTTATCGCCATGCGCAGCAAGAACCGCGTCCAGAACGCGGGCGACGCGGCGGCGCTCATGGCGGCTCGCTGGCAGGGCGTGACGCTGAACCTGATCGGCGAGCTGAACCTGATGCACCTCGCTGCGGCATGCGAGACTAACGTCGATGCCATGGCTGGAATCGTCGCGCTCCAGGAACGGCTCGCGATAACAGGGCCGGTGGTCGGCTTCTGGGCTGCTAACGAGACGGCGAAGCGCAATGGTGCTCCGGTGGACGAGAAGATGACGGAAATCGTGCGCTATGCCGCTCGTGCGGCCGAAACACATGCCAGTCCGACATGGCCCGCAAAAGGTGCAGACTATGCGGCCATGCTGCACACGATCGCCGCCGATGGCGTGGCGGCTGGCGCGGACAACGCGCGTCTCCTGCCTGCCGTGACCGTGAGTGGCGAGCATCCGCTCTACGATCGTGTGTTTTACAGGGCGGCATCGTCGAAGAACTGGCCTGCGATATGCAGACATGTCTTCAGGTGCAACCACTCCAAGGCGGTGGCGACTCTGCTCTCGTGGCCGGGTTGGGGCGATATCCCAGATGCCGTGGTGAGCAACGACATGGTGAACAGCGAGTTCTTCGGCGTGTACGTGCAGCGCGCCAATTGCGACGTCGCGGCGGGAGGCGCCGCAGCCGAGCTGATCGCCGTCGCGGCAGACGTCGGACTCGGCGGCATCGTCACGCGCGAGGCGCTAGATGCCAGCCCGGTGATGGAAACGTTCCCATGGTACCTGTACGATGTCGGACAGTGGCGCAACTGGGGCGAGCTGGACCGGGGAGGCTCGACCCGTTTCCCGCTCATGGGGGCGGTGAAGCAGCGCTACGATGTCATGGGTGCGGCGGCAGCGTGCCGGGTGCGTAACTTGATGCCTACTCTCACCGAGACTGGGCATACGAACGTCTTCACCTGGACTGCCGCCGCGAAGCCGTTCGGCGACGAGGATGGTCGGCGCGTGATCGACGTGATGCCTGGCATGCCGCTCGTCTTGCCGTCCTTCAAGTTCACGCGGCTCATACCGCTAGGCGGCGTGGGCGAGTCGAGCCTCGGCGCGGCCGACGACGAATGGATTAAGCACGTGCGCGAACACGTGCCTAACAAGATACGTGTTCCCGGCTGTTCCTACTGCCAGATTCTCGACAAGTGGGACGAGCCGGGCTACACGCGCGAGGGCGGCGAGTACCTGATGCACCATGCGCACGACGAGGTGTGCGAGCCGCCGACGAGCGGACACGGCGAGGGAGGAGGCACCCACTATGCGCACTAGCAAGACCGGCCATGCGGCGATCGAGTTTGCCATCGGCGCGACCTATTTTGCATTCATCATGATGGTGCTAATCGGGTATGTGCCTGTGTTCCTCAAGAACATCCAGTTGCAGAGCGAGGCGCGTTGCGACGCCGGTATCTCTGCGCTCGGTGCTACAGAGGGGTCGGACAACCTGGGTGGCGCGGCGGCGTTCACATCGCGCGCCCATCCGCCAGTGGCCGCCGGAGCGGCAGACCCATGGACGTACCCGATCAAGAACCTGCCAGAGGAATTCCGTTTCGGCGAATGGTGTGGAGATGCAGTCTCTGCAGGGCGGCTGATTCCTGGTGGGAGGACGAAGGATTTCCATGTTAAACTCAAACTTGATGGAACACTTCTTGTTGACGATGACGGATTCATCTCGGAGGAACTTTACATGCCGGCGATGGGCGGGCTCAAGACAGTGGGGGGCGACAGATGAAGGTTGCGATACTGTTGCTCTCTGCGGTCATCGGCACGTGGTTCTGGCAGCGCCCGGTCTCGAGCGGGCGTCTGGCGGCCTGGCCGGCGTCGATGCCTGCCTTCGCGAGCGGCATGCCAGACAGCGCGTATGCGACAAATGGCGGCGGCACGTTCGTCTGCACAACGGTGCAGGGCGGGCGCGACGAGGCGCTGGCGCGTGCGCGTGCCGTGTTCGTCGAGGCAGGATGGTCGGTGGCACCTATCCGTACGCGCGACATGCTGGTGTTCGCGCGTGGGGACGAGGTGGCGGCAGTTCTCGCTGAGGAAGTTGCCGCCGGCACGCGCCTGACGGCAATACAGCGCAAGTCTGGACTCTGACCAAAACGTCAAAGGAAGGTAAACGATGAAGCGAATGTCCACAATCTGTTGCATCCTTGGTGCCTCGTTGACGACGTTGGCGGCGGAGGGCTTCACCCTCGTCTCGTCGACCGTACGGGCGCGCGTGGTGGTGGGCGAGTGCGAGCCAGGCTTCGTGTTCCGCGCCGCGCAGGACCTTACGAACGACGTGAAGAAGATCACCGGCGTCGACCTCGCGCTCGTGCGCGGCGGAACGCCGCATCCCGGCGATATGTCTATCGCCACGCGGCGCGAGGGCGCGCCGCAAACGTTTGCGGGCCGCCCCGGCCCGCATGGCGATGGTGCGCCGCAAACGTTGGCGGGCCGCCCCGGCCCGCATGGCGGGGGCGAATGGGAGGCGTACGAGGTGACGGTGAAGGACGGCGTGCTGTCCGTCGCGGGCAGCGACGCGCGCGGCACCATGTTCGGCATCTACGACTTCATAGAGCGCTGCCTAAAGGTCGATCCGCTTTCATTCTGGAACGGCACGCCGTACCCGAAGTCGGACACGCTAGCGTGGGAAAGGGTGGATATCCGGCAGGCGTCCCCGACGTTCAGGTTCAGGGGATGGTTCATCAACGACGAGGATCTCCTCACGGCGTGGATGGAGTCCGGCGGCAAGCGCTTCATCGACTATCCGTTCTACTCCGACGTGGTCAACCCCGCCGCGATGGAGCTCGTGGCCGAGGCGCTCGTGCGCTGCCGCTACAACCTGATCATCCCGGCGAGCTTCATCAACATAATGAACCCGCCGGAGGCGAAGCTCGTTGACATCTGCGCGGCGCGCGGCGTGTACCTCTCCATGCACCACGTGGAGCCGATGGGAGTGAGCGCGTTCACCTTCTTCAAGTACTGGCAGGACCGCGGCAAGACTCTGAAGTATTCCTACTACAGCAACCCGCGCGAGATCGAGGAGGTGTGGCGTGCGGCGGCGGAACGTTGGGCGAAGTACCCGAACGTCATCTGGCAGATCGGCCTGAGGGGCATCGCCGACCGTCCGATGTGGCGCTCCGATCCCGACACGCCGAAGGACGACGCGGCGCGCGCGCGGATCATCTCCGACGCGATGGCGAAGCAGGTGGCGATCCTCGACGAGGTCGGCGTGCCGAAGGAGGGGCGGCTCGTCTCCACCACGCTGTGGGCGGAGGGGTCCGTCTTCAACCAGAAGGGACTCCTCACGATCCCTGACGGCACGGTCGTGGTCTTCGCCGACAACTGCGCGGGCTGGGCATGGCCGCCGGACTTCCACCAGACGCCGCGCCTGGACCGCTACCGCTACGGCGTCTACTACCACCACGGCCTCATCGGTTCCGGTCCGCACCTCGCCTCGCTCGTGCCGGCGGTGAAGACGTTCGACATGATGCGGCAGGCGCGCGCGAAGGGTGCGGCGACGTACGCCATCTTCAACGTGAGCGACATCCGCGAGTTCACGTACGGCATCGACGCGACTGCCAAGATGCTCTGGAACCTCGACGCGTTCGACCCCGAAACATGGACGAAGGAGTGGGTCGCGCGGCACTATTCCGCCCGGCGGGCAGACTGGCTTACCGCCTACAACACGTATTACCACGCGCTTGCGCTCCATCCGACGAGCGGACAGCCCGTCTTCCTGGACGGACTCCTCAAGGACCGCGGCAGACGCATGATCAGCCAGATCGTGAAGATGGCGGATGGCAAGCCGAAGATAGAGACTGAGCCGTTCGTGCGGTCGTACGCCCCGCTGAAGGGCAAAGATGCGTTCTACGAGGCTCTCGCGGCGGTCGTCGGTCCGCCGATCGACAACCCGCGCGACGCCTACGCCCGCCTCGCCTCGCAGACCGCCACCTACACCCTGGCGGCGGAGCTGGCGCGCAGCCTGTACGCAGGACTCCCCGCGAGCGAGCGCGAGTTCGCGTTCTCGACGCTCGTCTATCCTGCCGAGCTGATGCGCGATCTTTCGGGGTGGTGCGGCGAACTCATCCGCACGCGCGAAAGCCTCAGCCTTGGCGACCGCGCGGCGGCGCGCGCACATGCGCAGGGCGCGCTCGCGCTGATGGACGCCATCCTTGCGCGAGCGGCGGACTACTGCACGGGGCGGTGGGAGAACTGGTACCGCGACTGCCGCAAGATCAATCTCAACGATCTTCGCGAGAGGACACGCGTCATCGTAGAAAAGCTGAAGTGAGGATCGATCATGGCAATGAAGAATGCATTCCTGCTTTTTGCGTCTGCGCTCGCATGCGCGGCATTTGGCGCGCCGGTCTGGAAGGCGCCGCCGCCCGACGCGCAGAGCGCGCTCGTCGAGATGGGGCAAGCCGGGACGTTGCGCGTGGACGTGCTGGCGGAGAACCTGTTCCGCGTGCGGCTGGGCGGCAAGGACGGCTGGACAGAGTCCGGCCTTAACCGCTACGGCATCCTGAAGTCCGACTGGCCGAAGGTCGCGTTCGCGCGGGTGGGGAATGTCGTACGCACCACCGCCGCATCGCTGGCGGCCGATCCCGCGAAGGGGACGCTGCGCGTTAAGTCGTCGGTGTCGCCGGCCGACTTCACGGTGACGCCTCGCGTCGTGGGCAAGGGGTTCGCCGTCGGCTTCTCGCTCACGAAGGACGAGCGCGTGTACGGCCTCGGCGACTGCAGCCGCGACGAGATCATGCGCCGCGGCAAGCGCTACGACATCTGGATCAGGAACAACCTCTGCAACATCCCGATACCCGTGGCCTACAGCCACGAGGGCTGGGGCGTGCTTCTCAACTCCACGTGGCGCCACGCCTGGGACGTCGGGGCTAAGGATCCCGACGCGATGGTCGCCGAGGCGCCCGAGGGCGAGATCGACTTCTACCTCTTCGTGGGGAAGGACATGCCGTCGCTCATCGACACCTACACGCAGCTCAGCGGACGTCCAGCCCTGCTGCCCATCTGGGGCTACGGGTTCACCTTCGTCGCCAACCAGAACATCGACCAGTTCAACGTCATCAACGAGTGCATGCAGTTCCGCGACCGCGACCTGCCGTGCGACGTATATGGTCTGGAGCCCGGCTGGATGAAGAAGTTCTACGACAACTCGATCTACAAGGAGTGGCACTCGGAACGCTTCTACTTCCCGTACTGGTCGCCGAAGGGCGGCCTCACGTGGATCGCGGCGATGAAGCGGATCGGGATGAAGCTGTCTCTCTGGCTCTGCTGCGACTACGACCTCTTCCGCTACGAGGAGCAGTGCGCGGCGGGACTCGCCAAGAAGGGCGGGCGCAAGATAGAGGTGCCTGAAGGCGTGACGGAGACGTGGGAGGACGACCGCATAAATCCCGCCGCCCGGAAAAAGGACTCTCCGCCTGCGAAGTCGCATCACGCGGAGAGGATGTATCGATTGCTCTATTGTCCGGAGGACGAGGTACCCGACGGCTACCTGCCGTGGTTTGAGCACCTCAAGAAGTTCGTCGACCAGGGAGCGCAGTGCTTCAAGCTCGACGGCTGCAACCAGTTCGGCGAGCATCCGAAAAGGGCATGGGCCAACGGCCGCACCGACGAGGAGATGCACAACCTCTACGCGGATGTCTACGCGAAGCAGATGGCGCGCGGGTACGAGGACTACACGGACAGGCGCGCGATGGTGTATTCCGCCGGCGGCTATGTCGGCGTGCAGCAGTTCGTGGCCACGTGGGCTGGCGACACCGGCGGTGGCGCGAAGCCGCTCGCGTCGCTCCTGAACCTCGGCATCTCCGGTCACTCGAACCAGAGCTGCGACATGTCGATCTTCAGCCTCGACTCGCTCCACTTCGGCTTCCTCCAGACGTGGAGCCAGCAGAACAACTGGGACTACTGGCAACAGCCGTGGATCCAGCCGCCGGAGGGCGTTGAAACCTTCCGCCGCTACGTGCATCTCCGCTACCGCCTGCTGCCGTACCTCTACACGTCGGCCGCGACGGCGGCGCGCACGGGAATGCCCGTGATGCGCGCGCTCGCGCTGGCATATCCTGACGACCGGCGGTACGACGCGGTGAAGACCACGTACATGCTCGGTCCCGACCTGCTCGTCTCTGCGTTCTCGAAGACGGTCACGGTCCCGCCCGGCACATGGCACGAATGGCGCACGGGCGAGCGGGTCGCCGGTCCTGCGGAACTTCCCGTGGTCAAGACGTCAGACTGGGGCGGCTCGCTTTACGTGCGCGGCGGCGCGATCATACCCACCTGGCCCGTGAAGCAGCATGTCGAGGCCGGATGGAACGACAGGGTCGTGTTCGACGTGTGGCCGTCGATGTCCGGCAAGGCGGAGCTTTACGAGGACGACGGGATCTCCCTCTCCTACCGCAAGGGCGCCTTCGCGGTGACGCCGCTCGCCGTGGACGTGGCTGGCGACAAGGTGACGTTCACAGTCTTGCCGCGCAAGGGAACGTTCGCGGGCATGCCCGCCGCGCGCGACATGGCGGCGAGGTTCCATCTTGAGAAGGCTCCTGGCGCAGTGACATGCGAAGGCAAGACGATCGAAGGCACTTGGGACGCTTCGTCGCGCGTCTTCACTGTCGAGCTCGGACGGGTCGGTCCCAAGGGTGTCTCGATTGCGTTCCAGCGATAGCTTTACGAGTCTAGACGACGCCCGCCTGGGCGTAAGCATGGGCACGCCGCCATACCACCGCTAACCGGGAGGGTCGAGCTCCTGCGCGACCGAAATTGCCGCGCGGGAGGGTCGCGCTCCTGCGCGACCGCATGGAACTCCGCCACTGACTGGGAAAGCCGCCTTCTAGGTGGCGTTTTTATACCGCGCATCCACATCCCAAACCGCGCGTAAAACTTCAACTTTCCAAAATCACGCTTGCGTTGGTCGGGGGAATGTGGCATACTATTTCCGTCTTGCCTTCCAATGTAGAGGACTGAATCTTAGAATATTATTCTTAATAGCAACCATGAACACTCAAGAGAGAGGAGTGAGCGTATGGGCATAATGATAGACATGCCTGCTGCTATGATTCAGCAGGCCAATGAGTATGCGGAACGAAGCGGATGCACGTTCCGTGATCTCCTTTGCCAGAGTGTCGAAATGTATCTTGCTGAACAGGAACAGAAGCGCAAGGCGAATTTCTCTGCTTGGGAAAAGCGGTTCAATGCACTTTTGGACAGCACCGAAAGCCGTAATGAAGCACCATATAAGTTCAATCGTGCCGATGCATACGAACCCGAGGTGGCTTTTGCATGAAATTTATAGACTCCAATGTATTCATATATGCGGCGGATTCTAAAAATCCCGTGAAGCGATCCATTGCAAGAAAGTTAATCTCAGTGGCGGTAGCTTCCGGCGGATGTAAGATCAACGTCCAGGTGTTGAATGAATTTTCAAGTGTTGCGCATCGTAAACTTGGGCTTACCATTGATGAGATAAAGGCGTATCTCGAAATGTTTCGTGCCTTGACCATTCTTCCTGTGCCCGCCGATGTGACCGAAAAGGGACTAGATGTGATGCAGCGCTACGGACTCCAGTTCTATGATTCGCTCTTGCTTGTCGCGGCATCGGAAAGCGGTTGCAGTGAATTTATCTCTGAAGACCTTAACGACGGACAGATTTATTGCGGCATGAAGGCCGTGAACCCTTTTAAGTGACATGTCGCGTACGTGCCCGCCGCTTGCGAAGTGGGGCTCTATAATCTCACTCCTCATACCCGCCACTTTACCTATCGCTATAGAGCCAGCTTAAAACCCCTCAAATGGTAACCTGGCATGGATTGCTTTCGCTACTTGGAGATAGGGAGGCTTGGAGTTTCGGAGTCTTCTTTGAAGTTTTCTCCCAATCTCAAAAACTCCGAACCTCCCAGCAGCGAAAGCAATGGAGGCAACAGCCTCGATAGATGGCATCCCGTGCATTCACATCTCAAACCGCGCGCAAAACTTCAACTTCCCAAAATCCCGCTTGCGTTGGGCGGGGGAATGGGATATACTATTTTCGTCTTGCCTCTCAAAGGCGAGATAACAGATTACCCGCGCAGCGGTAGGGTCACGCGTCCCGCGTGACTGCAACCGCCGCGTTTGGGATAGCGTTGAGAGTAAAAGCCTCGGAAACTTTAAACTCGTAGCAACGCACAGAAGAAGCACTGCCTTCGTGCAGTTTCGCCTCCTTCGGTGTATTGCTACAGGTCCATCCGAGGCACCTACTCTCGATGCATCGAGGGAGGTGCTTAGTTTCCGCTACCGCCCCGATGTCTGAGACAGGGGAAACGAGGTGCGGCATCCTTGTTACGCCACGAGGGTCTGCGCCTTGGCGAGTGGTGGCGGGAAATGGATACGACACGCGATGGCTGGAGAACGGCCTTTGACGGGCAGAATCGAACTGCACTCATGGCGTGACTTTACGAAAGTCATGAAGGTCATGGGCGCAGGCAAGTGGATTTATCGCGGACATGAGGATGTCGATTGGGGACTTAAGAGTACGCTTGATCGTCATGTAGAAGACATGCTGAAAGTCCACAAGGATTGGAGCAAAACGGCGTTTGCGCTCAATCTGCCTCGGGCGGAGTTCTTTGCGATATCGAAGTTCCGGGAGATGGCAAACAAGTATCAGGAACTTGATTCGGATGCTGCTGCGCTGATAGCCATGCAGCATTACGGGGCGAAGACGCGCTTGCTCGACTTCACGATGTCCATCATGGTGGCGTTGTTCTTTGCCTACGAGAAACGGGTGACAGGAAAGAAACGTGCGATATATGCCGTCAACTACGGTTCGCTGATGAATCAGGACGGCGTATGGAGCGGCTACCAGTCGTTCCTGAAGCGTGTCGCCGCAGAGGAACAAGAGAAGAGGAAGATCGACAGCGAGGGCGAACGTGTCTGGTGGAATCTGGAATCTCAATTCGAGAACCACTACTTCCAACGCTATACTGCCGAGGACGCGGCGGCAAATATCTGGTCTTGCGCGTCGGAAAACGCCAAGGGCATCATCCCGCTCTACAAGCCAGCCTACAACGGACGGCAAACTGCTCAGGCGGGCATCGAACTGATGCCACGTACCTTTGACGGATTTGCAGAAAACCTCGCGGCGGCGCTCAAGACGACGGTGGCCGAAATCGAAGAACCGACACGGCTCATCACGAGCGATGTTTCTCATCTTGTAAACCTAGAATCCAAACTCCCGTCCGCGCTAGTCAAGTTCGTGTTTGATGCAGACATGGAGAACGATGCCGTTCATATCCTTGATCAGGTGAATATCAACGCGGCAACGATCTATCCCGACCTTGAAGGTGCCGCTAAGAGCGTCCGATACAGCGAGACAATCATCCTCGGCCCGACGAACGCTAAAATACGGCCAAGGGCGGATGGTCGGACTTCATCTGCGCCGCACAGCAGGCGTTCCCGACCTGGGACGGACGTGATGTCGTGAAGTTTCTGGAGGAGATGAAGGTCGATGGATTGGATTTCAAGCGACTTGCGGCATTGCAAGACGTACTGGGCGCGGCGGGCGGGTCGGTCCCTGGAGCCAGCACTCTAGCCGCGATAGGGGAGACGGATGTGCAGTTTATTAAAGATGCCGCTGCCCGTATAAGGCGGTTGGCGACGATTGCGAACATCTTGATTCCTCGTGATGCGGTTTTCACATGCTCGTTTGAAAACGCGATTCGCCCAGTTGTCGCGGAAATGGTCAAGAACAGTTATTCACATGTTCCTGTTCTTGATGGGAAAGGAAAGGTTGTTGGAGTGTTCAGTGAAAGCACGATGCTTGAAATGAACAAGGCAGGAAACGATACCCCCGCAATCATGCGCGACATCGCCGATTTCTTGCCGATGAAGAAACATACTGCCGACGTGTTCAGGTTCGTGCCGAAGAACGATGCGGTTCTCCATCTGCGGCAACTGTGCGACGACGCGCTTAAAAAGCGCGAACGCATCGGCATGTTCTTCGTGACGGAGAATGGAAAGGAAGTGGAACCGTTGCTAGGAATCCTTACCGTGTGGGACATCGCGGGTGTCATGGACACGTCAACACCATTTACGGTGTAGAACGGAAAACGATTCGATGAATGAGGACGACGCATGAAAAAACTGTTTGCATCAGCAATTGTCGTTTTATCTCTGGGAGCGGTGGCCGTGACTCCGACGGTGACGGACATGACCGCCAAGCAGCGGTATCCGTGGAACGGGAAGGTGGACATCACGTACACCTTGACGGGCGACGTGACGGCGGGGCTTCCGGCGTGGAACGTGCCGTTCCTTTCGGTGACTGCATCGAACCGCGTGGACGGCACGACATACGCGGCTGCCGCCTCCGCGCTCTCCGGCGACACGGGGACGGCGGAAGGTGCGCATCACGTGGTGTGGGACTTGGACGCGCAGGGGTTGGAGATCAATTCAGACGAGGTGACGTTCACTGTTGGGTATGTGCCAATATCAATCATGCGCTATTGCGTTGTTGATCTTTCCGGCGGTGCGAGGGCATCGTCCTATCCCGTCTCATATCTCGCAGATGTCCCATCCGGCGGTTGGACCGACGAGTACAAAACCACGAAACTCGTGCTGCGCTTGATCGAACCGGGCACGTTCATGATGGGCGGCTCGTATCAGGTGACGCTCACGAAGCCGTTCTACTGCGGCGTGTTCGAAGTGACGCATGCGCAATACGTACGGGTGACGGCGGATAGCAATCCTTCTTCCTACCTAATGTGGCCGGCGTGGGATGTTTCGTGGACCATGATCCGGGGCGATTCCTCCACCTACAACTGGCCAAGTTCCGCAAACGTCGATTCCAATTCGTTCGTCGGGCGTCTTCAAGCGCGTACGGGCCTGAACTTTGACCTGCCGACCGAGGCGCAGTGGGAGTACGCGTGTCGGGCTGGGACGACGAGTAAATTCAACAACGGCGGCGATACGGAAGACGATCTCAAGCAACTGGGGCGGTATGGCGGCAACCAATCCGACGGCAAGGGCTGGTATGAGGATGGGAGATATGGGAGATTCACGCGTGTCGGCTCCTACCAGCCGAACGCCTGGGGACTTTATGACATGCACGGGAACGTGTCGGAGTGGTGCCTGGACTGGTTCGGCGATCTGGCGAACGGAGTGACGGATCCCCAGGGGCCTTCGTTTGGGACGGACCGGGTGAGGCGCGGCGGTAGTTGGTACGTCGAGGCGGACGGCTGCACCTCGTCCACTCGGTGGGACTGGTACCCGTGGTACGAGGACGGCGACTACAACGTCTACGGCTTCCGCCTTGTCAGAACCCCGTCAAACACAGAGGGCGAGCGCAGCCCCGAGGCGGTAGCCGGGGCGGAGCGAGCCGACGCACTCTGTATTGGAGACAGTGCGCCTGTGGCGATCGATTCGCGCACGGAAACGCGCGAGAGCGCTGGTGACGAGGTGATTTCATATTCATCTCTGTGGGATGGCGATGTTACGGCTACAGTAATGCTCGCGCAGGGAGGTATAGCGCTTGCAGAGGGGCTGACGGGCGAAGGCGATCTGGCCTGGAGCGTCGAGCGGAACGGTACGTACACGCTGACGCACACCACATTCACAAACGGCGTGGCGGGGGCGGTTGAGACTGCGGTGTTCCGTGTGACGGGGAAGACCATGCCTTTTGCGGCGGGCGACGTGACGACGACGGGTTATTCAGGCACGTATGACGGCGTGGCGCATGGCATCGGCGTGACGGTGGCTTCGGGGATAGAAGGGGTTACGGTGACGTATGCGCACGGCGCGGCGGGGACGACGCAGCCGGACGGCGAATGGTCGGCCACGCCGCCGACGTTCGCCGATGCGGGCGAATACATGGTGTGGTGCGAGGTCGACGCGCCCGGCTACATCCCCTTGACGAACACGGTGGCGGTGACGATCTCGCCGTATCCCCTTGGCGACGCCGAGGTTGCGCTGGGCGGCAGCTTGACATACAACGGCGCGGAGCAGGTGCAGCCTGTGGCAGGGGTGACGTCTGGCGGGTTCGACGTCACCTACACGGTGAGCGGAAACCGGGCGACGCATGCAGGGACCTACACGCTGACGGTGTCGGGCACGGGCAACTTCACGGGCACGGCGACGCAGACGTTTACGATTGCAAAAGCGAAAAACGAATGGGTGGCTGAGCCTGCGGTTTCGGATTGGACATACGACGGCGCGGCGCATGCGGCCAGCTTTGGCGCGGCGAAGTTCGGCACGGCGGAAGTCAGCTACGGCTCGACGGGCGCGGGGTGTCCGACGGACGCAGGCGACTACACGGCGACGTTCACGGTGCAGGGGACGTCCGACTACGAAGGGTTGGAGATATCCAAGCCGTTTACGGTTTTCCGAAAAGGCATCGCCGGGGCTGTTGTGGCGCTCGGCGCGGCGCTGACCTACAACGGCGCGGAGCAGGCGCAGGCGGTGACAGGCGCGACGATTGACGGGCTTTCGGCGACCTACGAGGTTTCAGGGAATACGGCGACGGAGGCGGGGACGCATACGCTGACGGTGACGGGCACGGGCAACTTCACGGGGGCGGCGACGAAGGCTTTTACGATTGCGCGCAAGGACATCGCCCGTGCGGAGGTGACGCTTGGCGCGGCACTGACCTATACGGGTTTGGCCCAGGCCCAAGCGGTGGCCGATGTGTTCGTCGATGGGCTTTCGGCTACCTACGCCGTGAGCGGCAACACGGCGACGGAGGCAGGGACGTACACGTTGACAGTGACAGGCAAGGGTAATTTCGCGGGCACGGCGACGAAGACGTACACGATTGCGCGCAAGGACATCGCGGGGGCCGTGGTGACACTCGGTACGGGGCTTGTCTACTCGGGCGAGGCTCAGGCTCAAGCGGTGGCGTCTGTGATGATCGGCGGGCTTTCGGCGACTTATGACGTGAGCGGGAACACGGCGACGGAGGCGGGGACGCATACGCTGACGGTAACGGGCACGGGCAACTTCACGGGCACGGTGACGAAACAGTATGCCGTTGCGCCCAAGGACATCGCGAGTGCGGAAATCACGCTTGGCGCGTCGCCTGTCTATACTGGCGCAGAACAGACGCAGACCGTGACAGGCGTGGTCGTTGACGGGCTCGTGGTCACATGCGATGTGAGCGGCAACACGGCGACGGATGCGGGAACGTACGCGCTGACTGTGACGGGAACGGGGAACTTCGCCGGGACGGCGACGGCACAGTGGTGGATACTTCCGGCGGATATTTCCGTGTCGGCGGTGTCCTATGATGGCGTCTATGACGGCGAAGGACATGGAATCGAGGTGACGGTGTCGCGTCCGGAGAACGGTTGGACGGTGACATACGCGCTGTCGGCGGAAGGGCCGTACTGCGTGGAGAGTCCGCTCTTTACGAACAAGACTGAATCGGCCGTGACGGTGTGGTACGCGGTAGAGGCGGCCAACTTCAAGTCCGTCACGAACGTCGCGACGGTGTCGATTGCCCCTAAGGCGCTTGAGGATGGTATGGTAACGCTGGCGGTTGCCTCCTTGACATACGACGGAACGGCGAAGGAACCGTCGGTGACGGTGAAGGATGGCGCGCCGTCCATCCTGTCGGAGGCGGACTACTCGGTCTCCTACTCGGACAATGTCGAATTGGGCACGGCTGCCGTGACTGTAACGGGAAGGGGCAACTACACGGGCGTCGTTGTGAAGACGTTCGAGATTATGCCTGAGAGCGTCGAACTGGGCGGGACGACATGGCGGTATGTCGTACGCGACGGCGAGGTCGAGATCGTGGGTGCGGACGTGACAAGCGAAGTCGTTGTCATCCCTGATGAAATCAACGGGATGCCGGTGGCGTCGGTAATGTCGGGCAGTCTCGCTGACAACGCGCAGCTGGTGGCGGTGATCGTCGGGCGGAATGTCGAGCGGCTGGGCGCGCGTGCGTTCGGCGGTTGTCCGGCGCTGGAGCTTGTCGTGTTCCGCGGAACGGGTCTGGATGACTTGGAGGATGCGCTTGACGGCGTCTCGGAGGAGGCGGCCGTATACTTCGAAGAGGGCGAACCCGCCTGTCCCGAAATCGTCATCTCGCCTGCCACGGGCGTCAAGAGCGGGCGCACCGCCGTTACGGTGACGAAGGGTGGATGGGGTGACATCGTCACCGTGCGCTATACCACAGACGGGACGGAACCGACGGCGGCGAGTGCCGCATACGTTTCGCGGTTCTCGCTTGTCGTCGATTCGCTTGTCGTCGTCCGTGCTGCGGCGTTCGTCGGCGGCGTCCGCGTGGGCGCCATGGCCGAGACTCGATACTCGCCGAACATCGAGGATGTGCTGGACGTGGCGGGGCAAATGTTGGAGGACGGCTCTGCGCCCGTGTCGTTTGCGATGGATGTGGCGCATCCATGGACGGTGGACGCCGAGGTTGATTCGCCGGACGGTACGCCTTCGATGCGTAGCGGCGAGATAGGAGACGACTCGTCGACATGGATGAGCGCTTCGTTCGAAGGGGCGGGAATGTTCTTGTTCAGTTGGAAGACATCAAGCGAGTACGATGACCTCGGCGAATATTGGTACGACCACGCTGTCTGTGAGCTTGACGGCGAGCCGGTGGCATGGCTCGATGGCGTGACGGATTGGACTCGGGTGCAACTGGAAGTGCGGGGCGGCGGTGCTCATACCGTCGTTTGGCGGTACGTGAAGGATGACGCCGACGACAGCGATTACCCTGGTGAAGACTGCGCATGGGTTGACATGGTCAAGTTCGCGCCCTCCGTCACGATCTCATACGTTGCCGGCGGTGCGTCGGGCGAGGTTCCGGCGGCGGTATCCGGTACGTACGGCTCTTCGGTCGATTTGCCCGGACAGGGACTGCTTTCTTATGCGAAGCATCAGTTTGTCGGGTGGACTGACGGCGAGGATGTCTATTATGAGGGCCACATGTATGCAATGCCGACCACGAACGCCGTTCTCACGGCGGTCTGGAACGAAAAGCGGCTTGTTGATCCTGTGGTTGACGTAGAGGCCATGTACGACGGAGTCACGACGGCTGTGACGATCTGGGCGGAGGATGGCGCGGAAGTGTGGTATACGCTGGACGGCAGCGAGCCGTCCGTGACGAACGGGACGCTCTATGCGGGCGCGTTTGCGATCGATGGTACGACGACAATCAAGGCGATTGCCGTGCGGAATGACTACTTCGACAGTTCTGTTGTGGTGGCGGAGAGCGTACGCAGCTGGGGGACGCTCAACGAATGCCTTGACAACACGACTCTTGTCTTCACGACGGGCGGCGATGCACCATGGTTCGGGACGACTGCCGTGTCGCATGTCGGCGGCACATCGGCACGGAGCGGCGCAATCGGAGACCTCCAGAGCTCGTGGATCGAGACGACGGTCACGAACGAGGGGAATGTTTCTTTCTGGTGGAAGACATCGAGCGAGGCCTATAAGAAAATGCCCATCGACATCCTGTCCTTCAGCGTCGATGGCGTTGAGATGTCCGCGATAGGCGGCGTGACGGAGTGGGAGGAGCTCACGGTAGATGTCACGGGGCCGGGAGCGCATACGCTACGTTGGGAGTATGTCAAGGACGAGGCGGATTCGGTCGGGGAAGACTGCGGATGGCTCGACCGGGTGTCGTGGACGCCTGCGGTCGCGCCGTACATCATTGTCGATGCGGGGGATGACAAGACCGTCTCCGTGCCTCGCACATGGATCGAGGGGCGGACCGCGCTTGTGGAAGCGGTCAATGGCGACGCCGAGGCAGCGCTGTATGGGACGGCGGCGAACGGGCGGAAGGTCTGGGAATGTTATGTGGTGGGGCTGGACCCCGAAATCGCCACAAACGATTTCAAGATCAGTTCCTTCCCGATGAAGGCGGATGGCACGCCGGATTTGGCGAACATCGCGGTCGATCCGCCGAAGTCGCAATGGAACGTGCCAGGCGCGCGGGCGGTTGTGAAGGGCGCGGCGACGCTGGACGGCGAGTGGAAGGCGGTTGAAGGGGCGACGGCGGCGAAGAAGGCGGCGATGCGGTTCTTCAAGGTGGTGGTGGAGGTGAAGTAGGGGGGGGGGTGGCGGCTCGCCGTGCACTATTCCCCGGATTTGAGACACGGCAGTAAATGACGTCAGTGTTTCCTTTTTGTCGAGAAAAGGAAACACATGACACAACAAGTCAACGGACA
>CACXPT010000012.1 GCA_902769585.1 uncultured bacterium | reverse complement strand
GTACTGCCTGCAGAACGGCCTGCCGCTCGACACGGACGTGTACGACCTCGCCACCTACTCGTCGATCGTGGAGCTCTCCGAGCGCAGCGTCAACGCGCGTTCCTCCGCGATCGACTTTCCGGACTACACCCGCGGCGGATGGAAGACCGCGCAGCCGTTCACTGTCGACGAGATCGACATGGGCAAGTTCGACTTCTCGAACAAGCCGGTGAAGGGCGGAAACGCCTAACCCTAGAAGATCTGTTTTATGACGGGCGAAGAATATGCTAAATGCAGATTCTTCGCCCGATATGCCATTGACGGACATGCGCGTATGCGATATAATTTACTCGATTTTTCCATATAAGGCACGTGGAGGTCGTCTGTGTTCGTTGGAAGAGAAGAGCAACTTGAACAATTAAAAGCGCTTTGGCGCAAGCCTGTCGCATCGCTTGTAACCTGTCGGGGGCGGCGGCGGATTGGGAAATCGACGCTGATTGAAGAGTTCGCAAGAAGAAATCGTGTCCGATTTATCAAACTGGAGGGCATTGAGCCTCAACCCGGCGTCACGAATGAAACCCAACTCAACGCCTTTGCCCAACAGCTGGCAGAGCAAACAGGTTGCGAAGACACGCGGCTGGAAAACTGGTTCAAGGCGTTTGCCCGTCTGGCGAAGGTCTTGAATCCTCGCGAGAAGACGGTTCTCTTGATTGACGAGATCTCCTGGATGGGAAAGTTTGACGTCACATTCCCCGGCGAACTCAAGTATGCATGGGACAACAGGTTCTCGAAGAATCCGAAGCTGATCATGGTACTCTGCGGCTCCGTCTCCAGCTGGATTGACAAGAAGATTCTCAAAAGCAAGGGGTTCGTCGGGCGTCCATCACTCAACCTGCTCATCCCGGAGCTGTCCATGCGCGAGTGTGCCGCATTCTGGCGCAGGGGAGGATGTCGGGCATCGAGCACGGACATTATCGACGTCTTGTCAGTAGCCGGAGGTGTCCCCAAATATCTTGAAAACATCGATCCCGCGTTGTCCGCCGACGAGAACATCAAGAGACTGTGCTTTACGCCTGGAGCTTTGCTCGTGGAAGAATTTGACGAGATATTCAACGACGCGCTTGATGCGAATCTCGGACTTAAGAAGCGGATATTGATGTCTCTGAGAGACGGCAACAAGACGCCAACGGAAGTCGCCGAAACGCTGGGACTGGAAAACAACGGACATCTTTCCGGCTATTTGGACGAACTGGAGTTGGCTGGATTCGTCGCAAAAGACACCGGATTGAATCCCTGTACGGGCAAAAGGTCGAACATCGTTCGTTACCGCATCTCCGACAACTACACACGGTTCTACCTCAAATACATCGAGCCGAACCGGGAGCTGATCGCCAAAGGCACGTTCTCGTTCGTGTCGCTTGCGCAGCTGCCCGGATGGGATGCCGTGCTGGGGCTTCAGTTCGAGAGTCTTGTACATGGCAATCTCCGCGAAATCATCCGGCGTATCGGCCTTGACCAGACGTTGATCCTTTCAGCGGCACCGTATGTGCAGCATCCAACGACACGTTCGGCGGGTTGCCAGATAGATCTCCTAATCCAGACGCGGCGGATGCATTATGTTGTGGAAATCAAGCGCAGGGATTCCATCGGCGAATGGGTTGTCACGGATGTCGAGGAAAAGATGGCGAAGCTGAAAACGTCTCGAACCGTATCCGTCGTTCCCGTGCTCGTCTATGACGGTCGACTCTCCAAGCGCGTGACCGCCGATGGCTATTTCGGATGGACGATCTCTGCGCAGGAGATGCTAGGAATGGGTGAGGCGCTATGAAAAAATCATTTTTAGCGGCATTTGTCCTGTTGGGGGCGGCCGCGTATGGATTGAACTGGGACAATGCCCTGATCATGGGCACCACGCCGGGCGAGGAAGTTTCCGCGTTCGATCCGCTTGACGCCGTGCGTGCCGCGCTCGCGCGTGGCGAGAAGAAGGTGGTTCTGCCGAAACGGCTCTATCTGGTGAAACCCAAGGACAACGGTTTCTACCTGCGCCTGAAGGATCTGTCCGACACGGTGATCGACTTCTCCGGCTCGGAACTGCGCGGACTCGTGAACACCGGCTTCTTCCATCTGGAGGACTGCACGAACGTGACCATCCGCAACGTGGAACTGGACTACTGCGACCTGCCGTTCACGCAGGCGCGGATCGTGTCGGCGGACAAGGACGGCACGCAGACGCTGGAGATCATCGATGGCTATCCGCGCCCTTCGGGGGAAGACGTCGGGGGATGGCCGTTCCAGGTCTACGACAAGGACACGCTGGAGCTGAAGAACCCCATGCGTATGGGCGCAGGCTTCAAGCTTGAACGCTTGGCGGACGGGCGCTACCGCGTCTCGGGCGGCGGCAATCGCGCGGGGGCGGTGGGCGACATCGCGGTGTGGAGCATGCCTTCGCCGAAGGGCGCGATGGAGGGCGACCACGTTTCCGTGCGTGACGTGATCCACAGCCGCGCCACGGTGCGCTGCGTGTTCGAGAACGTGACCGAGTACGCCACGCCGGGCGGGCGCGCCTTCGAGGAACACCTCACCGAGGCGAACGTCTACCGCAACTGCCGCATCGTGCGGCGTCCGCCGGAGACGGACTTCGCGAAGCGCGGACTGAAGCGCCTGCGGAGCGGCAACCACGATGCGTTCATGAGCCGCCGCGCGGTGGTGGGTCCGAAGATCCTCGGCTGCACGGCGCTGTACCACTGCGATGACGCGGTGAACATCTCGGGGATGTACGGCGTGGTCTACGAGGTGAAGGGGAACGAAGTGCGCCTGCTGGAGTATACGCCGACGGTCTTCCGCGCGGGCGACACGGCGCAGGCGATGTCCGCGGACGGCAGGACGCTCCCGCGGATGGCGGTGAAGGCCGTCGGCGCGCGCGAGGCGATGACGGCAGAGGAGCGCGCGTACATGACGACGATCGGACTCTGGCGCGGACTCGACAAGCTCTGCCGCACGGCGACCCGCGTGACGGTAGACGACGCCTCCGCCTTGCATCGCGGCGACGCGGTGATCTCGGACCGCGCGCAGGGCAACGGCTTCGAGATCCGCGGCTGTCACTTCGGACGCAACCGCGCGTTCTGCGTGCGGATGCGCGCGTCGAACGGCACGATCGCGGACAACGTGTTCGACCGCCCAGAAGGCTGCGGCATCTACCTCGGACCGGAGTACGAGTGGCTCGAGGGCGGACTTTCCGAGAACGTGACGATCACGAACAACATCTTCGTGGGCTGCAAGCCCCACATCGGCGGCACGGCGGCCCACCGCAAGCACATTCCCCGCGAGGCCTACAGAAATGTGTCCGTCCATGTCCTAACGGGCGAGACGCCCGTTGTCCCAGTTGCCCGTCTCGACCCCATCCCTACTAACGTGTCAGACGTGCGGACCGATGCGCTCTCTTCCGAGTGGAAAGCGTATTTGTCCGTTCCGGCTGGGTATGTGTTCGAGCGCCGGACGGAGCGAGTGCAAACGTGGAATTTCCCGGAGTTCACGGTCGAGTCGTACCGTCAGGCGAATGGCCCCGGCACAGAGCAGCGCGTGTTCCTCGCCGTGCCGAAGGGGCGGAAGGGGAGGCTGCCTGCTGTGGCCGTGCCGTTCTACTATCCTGAGGCAATGCTAGGTTTCGACCCGGCGACGGGCGAGGAGCTTCCAAAGTTCAAGGGCGTGACGATGCTTGCGGACCTGGCTCGGCGCGGGTTCGTCGCAGCGACGGCGGACGCCTACCACCTCACGTATCGTCTCGGCGCCGGCGAGCCGCGCGACGATTTCAGGCGATGGGCGAAGGCGGCCGATGCGCTGGCTCGCGACTGGCCTTGCTGGACAGGCATCGGCAAGCTGACAGCAGACACGCGGCTTGTGATCGACCTGCTGGCGGCCGATCCGCGCGTGGACGCGGCGCGCATCGGCATCATCGGCCATTCGCTTGGCGGCAAGATGGCGTTCTACGCCGGCTGCCTCGATCCGCGCGTGAAGGTGATCGTGACGAGCGACTGGGGGATCGACTGGGATCGGACGAACTGGAAAGACCCATGGTACTGGGGAGCGGCGCGCGTCGCTGCGATGAAGGCGGCAGGGCGCACGCATGCCGACCTGCTCTCGTACGCAGGCGGCAAGCCGTTCATGCTCATTGCAGGCAAGTACGACAACGCGGCTTCGGCGCGGGCGGTGCTGGACGCTGTGCCGTCCTGTCGCGATCCGGAACGATGCGTTATCCTGGATCATGCTAGCGGACACCGTCCGCCGCCTGACGCGCTGGAGGCCGGCTACCGGTTCCTCGACAAGTTTCTGAAACCAAACGCAAACAACAAGGAGACGAAATGAAGAAGATCATCATGGTGGCGGCGATTGCCGCCGGACTCGCGGCATGCGCGGAGACGCGCGTGGGCATCATAGGCTGCGACACGTCGCACGCCATAGCGTTCACGAAGCTGATGAACGCTGACAAGGATCCCGACTGCGCCGGCTTTCGAGTGACGGCGGCGCACAAGTGGGGTTCGCGCGACATCTTCAGCACCACCAACCGCTACCCTAAGTACATTGCGGAGCTGGAGGGCATGGGTGTGAAGATGATGCCCACGATCGCCGACCTGCTGAAGGAGGTGGACGTGGTGCTGCTGGAGACGTGCGACGGGCGGCCGCACTACGCGCAGGCTCTGGAGGTGTTCAAGAGCGGCAAGCGCGTGTTCATCGACAAGCCCGTGGCGGCGTCGCTCTCCGACGCGATCCGCATCGCCGAGGCCGCCAAGCAGTACGACGCCAAGTGGTTCTGCTCGTCCGCCCTGCGCTACGTGAAGAACGCGCAGAATGCGCGGAACGGCAAGTTCGGCAAGATCCGCGGCGCAGACTGCTGGACGCCAAACCAGTTCGAGCCTACGCAGAGCGAGTTCTTCTGGTATGCGATCCATGGCGCAGAGCCGCTCTTCACGATCATGGGCACGGGCTGCGTGGAGGTGCGCTGCACTGGCAACGAAACTGAAGACATCGCCGTGGGTACGTGGGCGGACGGCCGCCTGGGCGTGATGCGAGCGATGAGCTACAAGAAGAAGGGCGCGGCGCACGGTGGAATGATCTTCCCGTACGGCAAGCCCGTGGACATGGGGACGTACGAGGGCTACAAGCCGCTCCTTGTGGAGATACTGAAGTTCTTCAAGACGGGAGTGGTGCCCGTCTCGCCCGAGGAGACGCTCGAGATCTACGCGTTCCTTGAAGCGGCGACGCAGTCGAAGCTGAAAGGCGGTGCGCCCGTGAAGATCGCCGACGTGATGGCGGCGGCGAGGAAGTGAAGAGTTAAGAGTTAAGAGTGAAGAGTTGAGAGTGAAGGGTGAAAGGTGAAGGATGAAATGAAGGTTTGGAAATTGCTGGCGGTCGGCGTGATGGCCGCCGGGTGCGCGTTCGGCGCTTCGGGAGAATGGGACGTTAGCCTTGCGGACTTCCCTCGCCTTGCCGGCGAGGCGGACGATTCGCCGCGCTTCATGCGCGCGGTGTCCGCCGCGCCGAACGGCGTGCTGCACGTCCCCAAGGGCGAGTACGACATCGCCTCTATGCTCTTGATCACCAACCGCTGCTCGCTCTCGATGCATCCCGCCGCGCACCTCGTGGCGCGGGCGAAGATGAAGTACGTCGTGTTCTGGGACGGCTCCGCGGACTACCACGCGCTCTCCGTGTACAATCCCGACGGCTCCGTCTACGACAACCTGAACGTCTTCATCAAGGGCGGCGACATCGACGGCAACGGCCTCGCCAGCTGCCTCGCCATCGCCAACTCGCACCACTTCACCCTCTCCGACATCTCGCTGCACAACGGCCTCGTCACTGGACTGTGCGTCACGCGCGAGACGGGCGGGCACCTCTACGAGCTCGTCGCCAACAACGTGTACTGCAAGTGCACGAAGAGCGGCCTCGCAGGGAATGTCGGAATAGAATGCCAGGTGAGCGACTGCCATTTCACCGACTGCATCGTGGTGGACTACACGAAGGGCGTCCGCACCACAGGCGGCTCCAACCGCTTCACGCGCTGCCACATCTGGGGCGGCACCGTGCCGCCGAAGGGCATGGGCTTCAAGGAGTGGTCGGACGCCTACGCGCGGCGCAAGAAGTTGGAGGTGGCGCGCAAGTGGACGCCCGCGGACGCGCGCGCGCATCTCGCAAGGGGCGTGCCCGAGATGCTGCCCGGTTCCACGGCGTTCGAGGTGATCGGCCACGCCTGCGTGTTCGACGGGTGCTACGCGGACACGGCGGAGATCGGCTTCGACGTGCGCAACTCGGCCACCATCATCAACAGCGGATTCTACAACAACCCGCGCATGAACCTGCGCAAGTCGACGGCGATCGTCCACCGCCGAGGCACACTGCACGTGGCCTTCTGCGATTTCAACGGCGGTGCCAAGTGCGAGAAGCTCTACGAGGGGAGTGCCAAGGGTGTTGAATGGATCTGCAACCATGTCTCCGGCGGTGCCGACATGGCTTCCGACGCCACCCGCCTCTTCGGCCCAAAGAAGTGACCAGCATCATCTTTCCCCATCCCACCATTCACCCTTCACCTTTCATCTTTCACCTTTCACCTTTCCTAACATCGGCCTAACAATGGGCTGATATACTGTCGGCGTTTCAACAACCCAGAACAACAACAAACGACAACAACAAGTTGCTCCAAACAGGAAAGGAAAAGATCAGATGAAAATGAACATCAATTCAGTCGTATCCTGCGGTTTGGTGCTCGCGCTGACGGGAGCCGTCGGCTACGGGGTGGCCAACGCCGGAGAGAAGAAGGACATGACGTCGAAGACCGCGGCCTCATCCGTTGTCACCAACGACAACGGGAGCGTGTCGCGCACCTTCGTCGAAAGTTCTATCACCACGAACGGCAACCTCGTGACGGAGCACCGCCGCGAGACCCGCACGAACATGGACATGGAGGGCAACGTCCTCCAGACGACCACAAGCGAGTACGCGCAGTCGTACAACGTTGGAGACACGGGCTGGAAGCTGCCTGCGAAGGAAGACGCGAAGGACGCGCCAGCCGTCGCCACGGACTCCTTCATGGGCCTGAAGTTCGGCGCCGTCCATGACGTGACGAACACCGTGACGGACGCGGACGAGCCTACGCTCCTGCGCGCCAAGTTCAAGCCGGCGAAGCCGCTTGCGGGCTTTGACGACTACTACGTGTACGTGACGCCCAAGACCCACAAGGTCGTGAAGGTGTGCGCGTGCGCGAAGGAGGCCGTCGAGCCGGGCAGCAACTGGCGCCGCCACTACCTCATCGAGGCGCTTGAAAAGCGCTACCAGACTTGGGCACGGCTCTGCAGTTGGTTCCGTCCATGCTATGCGTTCGACGTCGCTCCTGATCGCTACGTCACGGTCTGCCTCTACGGCTCGTCCGACGACTACGAGACGGTGATCACGGCGTGGGACAACTCTGTGGTGCGCCTGGCCGCCGACGAATACGAGGAAATGCGCAAAGAGGCCCGCAAGAACGCGGCCGAAAAGCGCAAGCAGAAAGTGAGTGACGCGGCGGACGCTTTCTGATATACTATTGTCAAATTTGGGCGGATCCAGGTTCCTCCCCCTTTCTCCTGGACCGTCCGGCCCTTCCGCTCCCCCCCCCAACACACGGCGGAAGGGCCACTTTTTTTGTTGTATCTCGCAACGGTCGCGCAGGAGCGCGACCCTCCCGCAAACGGTCGCGCAGGAGCGCGACCCTCCCGAATCAGATATCTGCAATGAGCGAGTCGCCTTCGACGCCGATGACTCGTCCTTGGACGAGGCTTCGCCGCTGGAGTTTGACGGTGGGGCCAGAAAATGCGCACTTTAGGTACTCGGCGGTCCAGCCGGTGTTGCCGCGCTCGATGCAGACCTCAACGTCTCGTCCGAGGAATGAGGCGGCAAAAGCTTTGCGCTGGGCTACGCCGAGCGCATCCAGTTCCTTTGCGCGGGTTCGCCGCACGGCAACAGGCACCGCACCGTCCATTGTCGCAGCGGCGGTGCCTGGCCGCTCCGAGTATGGGAACACGTGCAGGTTTGAGAAGGGGTGCCGCGATATGAATTCGCGCGTGGCGGCGAAGTCGGCGTCTGTTTCGCATGGAAAGCCGGTTATGATGTCTGCGCCGAGGGCGAGGCGCGGGCCAAGCCGCTCCACGGCGGCATCGCAGAAGCTGTCGACGGCGGCGATCGCGTATGGCCTGCCCATGCGCTTGAGGACGCGATCGGCGCCGGACTGGACGGAGAGGTGGATGAACCGGCAGATGTTGGGACGGGCGGCGAAGACATCCAGGATCGCAGCGTCGCATATGCCAGGTTCGAGCGAACTGAGCCGTACGCGTACAGGCAGGTCTGCCAACGATGCGAGGAGGTCGGCGAGTCCATGTCCGGCGTCGCGGTAGAGCGCGAGGTTGCAGCCGGTGACGACAATCTCGCGGTATCCGGCGTCGAAGAATGCCCGCGCGCGGGAGAGCACCTGCGCGAAGGGGACGGACTGCGGCGGACCTCGGAACGACGGGACGATGCAGAAGGCGCACTTGCAGGAACAGCCGTCCTGCACCTTCAGGTACGCGCGCGCCGTGCGGGTGGGAATCGTCTGCGGGGCGACGTCTTCCGATGGCGCTGCACTTGCGCCGGCGAGACAGCCTGCAAGTTCGATTCTTGCGGATGGGAAGCGGGCACGGAGGTGGGCTATGGCCTTGCGGCAGTCGCGTTCGGCCTTTGCGGTGACGGAGCATCCCCTGACGACGATGACGTCCGGCGGACAGGCATCGTCGAGGGCGACTATTTCGTGGCCCTCGGCCGTATACCTGGCCTCCTGGTCGAGCGCCTCGGCTCGGTTCAGCCGGCACCCGAATGTCTGGAACGCTATCTTCACGCGGGGACATGATACCATAATCGACGCCCTTGCACGATTCGGAAGAACATGCGATAATAGGCGCATGCCGAAAACCTGTAGCAGGTGGCGGGCGATCTATGGAAAGGAACATGACATGAACAGGCGAGAATTCATGACGGGCCTTGCGGCCGGTGCGGCGGTGCCGGTCCTTGCGGCAGGTGGCGCGTGCGCGCCGGACGCGGGGCGGAAGGAGATTCATCCCACGCGCTTCAAGCCGATAGAGATTCCTGGCCTTGCGCCGCGCCCAGACTTCTGGAAGGTACGTCCGCAGGAGATCATGGACCTCTGCGAAGGCGCCAAGAAGTGCTCGCGCAAGGAGGTGATCGCGCATACGCCGCTCGGATATCCGGTCTACGCTCTCTTCTACGGCGACTTCAACGACGCGCCGCCGCAGACCAACTGGTCCGCCGGGTCGTCCTCCACGACGTGGAAGAACTACATGGGCAATCCGCCGCCGGCGAAGCAGACGTTCCTGTTCGTGGCGGGCATACACGGTGCGGAGCCGGAGTGCGTGGCGGGTGCGGTGAACCTAATCAAGATGCTCGAGACGGGAACCGACTTCCGCGGCAGGTCGTATCCCGAGCTCATGGGTCTCATATCGAAGTACCGCTTCATCGTGGTGCCTTGCGCAAACATGGACGGCCGTGCCATCTCGCCCGACCATCTGCACGGCCTCGGGTGGCACGAATTCCGTGCCGCTTCGCAGGGCACGTGGAAGGACGGTTCTCTGATCGGCTGGCGCGGCAGCAAGTCGTGGTTCCCGCTCCCGCTCGACAAGGTGTCCTACCCTGGCGGCTATCCGAACGCTGACGGATTCAACATCATGCACGACGCCGCCCCCGGCCACATCCGCACGGCGGAGGGCCGCGCGCTTCTGCAGCTCGCGGAGCGCTGGCGCGTGGACGCCATCCTGAACGGCCATTCCTACGAGTACGCGCCCACGATCCTCACTCCGGGCGCGATCGACGTGCCGGAGAAGGTGGCGCGCGCGAACGCGATCTCCGACCGCGTCAACGCCGCCATCTACAGGGAAGGGCTCAACCCGAACAAGCCGAGGGAGAACCGCACGCCGCGCGGCACGATCAACCTCAACACCGTGCTGGCGCTCGCCTCGGGTGCGCTCGCGCTCACGCTCGAGTGCTCCGTGTCGTTCGACAAGCCGATCAAGCCGCCGCGGGTGAAGCCCACGCGCACGTACACCTTCGACGAGCTGATGGAGCCTGTGTTCGTGGCGCTCCGCGAATATCTTGCGGACGGACTGGAGCGGCCTTTCGTCGTGCGCGGCGACGACAAGGTGTTCCCGGACTAATGCCGAGCTACCTCTGCCACTGGCTCCGATCAACCGGAGCCTGGCGGCGGCCGAGCATCTTGGAGACGGTGCCCCACCCGTATATCCAGAGCGTGATCCAGCAGACTGGCACATGGTAGAACCATGCGCGGTCCGGACGGCGGCAGAAGCCGACGATCGACTGCACGAGAAGGGGGATGAGCGTCACCGTCGCAAGGCAGAATATGATTATGCCCGTCTTGCGTTGTTTGTCCCACGGGTAGGTGCGCTGCTTTTCCTGCGCGAAGAACAGGAAGTCCCGGATGCGGCGGCGCTGCTTGCGAGCGAAATCTCGTAGCCTTGAGCAGTAGAGGTGGACTATGCCGGTCTTTACCTTTGCCACCACGGCGGTGCCGTCGCGGCGGATGCGCTCGTAGAGGATGTCGATGTCGAAAAGGTAGGGATCCCAGTTCGCTCCGTCGAGAAGGGTGCGCCTGAAGACGAATCCGTTTGCTCCGATGGTGGGTAGGGCGTCGGCGGCGAGGCGCAGCTTCAGCCAGTCGCCCTTGTCTTCCGTCGCGATGTCCAGGCCGGTCCACTTGCCGGTGATGGCGCAGGTGCGGTCGTAGTTGCGCGTGAAGAGGCAGATGGGGTCGTTCATGCCAAGAAGGGCGAAATAGCGCGTCAGAGCGGGGTCTTTGGGGCGGGATGTGTAGGCGATGGGTTCGGTGGCGAGGACTTCCGGGTCGGAGAATGGGGCCAGCATGCGCTCGAGCCAGTCGGGAGACGGCAGGATGTTGTCGCTGTCCACGAGCGCGATGATGTCGCCCGTGGCGGCCTTGATGCCTGCCGTCTTTCCGGCCTCGCCTGTCTTGAGCGGGTTGGGCACGATCCGGTCGACGCCTGCGGCGCGAGCGATCTCCAGCGTGCGGTCGGCGGAGCCCGCATCGGCCAGAACGATCTCGTATTCGCCGCGCGGAAGCGTCTGGGCGGCGATCGCCTCCAGGCATTCGCCAAGCGTACGCTCGGAGTTCAGGACAGGTATTACGATTGAAAGCCTCATCGCGGAGAATTATACCAAAAATCGGCCAAGCGCGGGAGCGCACTTGATTCCTCAGGGCGTTTTTGGCATAATATCACGAATTCATGTTCGGCATCTTTGGCAGAAAAGTGAGAAAGGCACTCGGCCCCGTGGTCTGCGCGCGGCCGGACCACTGCATTTCCCGCAAGAACATCGATCCGGACGCCCTGCGCGTGCTGTACCGTCTCTCCAGCCTCGGATACGAGGCGTACCTGGTCGGCGGCGGCGTCCGCGACCTGCTCCTGGGGCGGCAACCGAAGGACTTCGACGTTGGCACCAGCGCCAAGCCGAACGAGGTGAAGCGCGCGTTCCGCAACTGCTTCCTGATCGGCCGCAGGTTCCGCCTGGCGCATGTGCGCTTCGGGGAAAAGGTGATCGAGACGGCGACCTTCAGGCGCGAGTCGCAGACGGTCGGCGAGATCATCGAGCATGCGGCGGAGGGGCCATTCGAGGACAACACGTTCGGCACGCCGGAGACGGACGCCTATCGGCGCGACTTCACGGTGAACGGTCTCTTCTACGACATCAAGACGTTCGCGGTGATCGACTGGGTGGGCGGCCTCAAGGACCTCAAGAAGCGGCTTATCCGCTCCATCGGCGATCCGATGATACGATTCCGCGAGGATCCGGTCCGCATGATGCGGGCTATCAAGTTCGCGTCCAGGCTCGACTTCGCGATAGAGCGGACGACCGAACGGGCGATCCGCAAGCTCCATTCCTGCATCATGACGGCGGCCGTGCCGCGCCTTTGCGAAGAGGTGTTCCGCCTGTTCCCGTACGGAAAGTCCGAGGCCGCGTTCCGAATGATGTACCGCTTCGGGTTGCTGGGGGATCTCCTGCCGGATCTGGCCGCGTTCATCGCTTCGGACGGCGGGGAGAAGTCTTCTACGTGGAAGTACCTGTCGGTTCTCGACCGATATGAGAACGCGATGCACGAACGCGGGATCGAGGTGGCCAACGGACTTCGCGCCGCGACGCTATACGCGGCCATGGCGCGGGCCAACCCCGGCCGATCAAGAGAGATCGTCGGCGAGCTGTCTCGCATGCTGAAGGTGCCAAGATCCACGTATTTCCTGGCTGTGCTGCTGATAGATTCCGTCAAGCGGTTCTCGGCGCGGCCAAATGCGCACAGGACGAGGTTCATATACAACCGAGACTTCCCAGACGCGCTCGACTTCAACCGCATCGTCGTTCGCGCGGAGGGCCGTAGCGAGGCGATCATCGACGAGTGGGACGCGATGTCCAGAAAGCTTTTCAAAGACGAAAAAACCGCCGACGGCGGCAACGAAAACGAACAAGGTGAATGCCATGAGCGAAAATGAGAAGAACCTAGAACCCGAACTGCCTGCTTTCGTGAAGAAGGCGCCAGAGCTCATCCCCCTCTGGGACTGGTGGGTCAAGGAGGGCCGTTCCACGGCCATCATGGTCGCGGTCGCAGGACTTGCTGTAGCGGCGTTCTACGGCACGCGCAACTGGATGAAGGGCCGCGACGCGGCGGCGAGCGCCGCCCTGGTCAAGATGGCCTCGCCGAACGCCCCCGGCGGCGGGCTGGTGGACGAGCAGGAGGAGGCTGTGGCCACCTACGGTTCGACGAAGGCCGGCCCGAAGATGAAGATAGTTCTCGCCAAGAGCTACTTCGACGCCGAACGCTACGAGGATGCCCTCCAGGTCTACGACGAACTCGTCAAGGACGCCAGCAAGAACCAGGACATGGCGGACATTGCCGCGGTCGGGCGCGCACAGGCGCTCGAGGGCATCGCCTCCCAGGACGAGAGCGAGGACGGGCGCAAGGCGAAGTACAAGGCGGCGTCAGAAGCGTTCGCCGACTACGTCGCAACCCATGAGAAATCCTACCTGCTTCTCGATGCCAAGCTTGGCGCCGCGCGCTGCAAGGCGCTCTCCGGCGACAAGGATGGCGCCACCGCCGATTTCGCGGCGCTGACCGAGAACGCTAAGGACGAGGCGGAGAAGTCGCACATCAAGCGCGTGGAAGACGCTGTCAAGCGCTACAAGCCGCGTGCCCGCGCCTCGCTGCTCGACGTCGCGAACAGCGCGGCCGCCCAGCTCGAGAAGGAGAAGAAGGCCGACGCGAAGCCTGAAGCAAAGCCTACCGTGCCTGAAGCTCCCAAGGCCGCTCCGAAGGTCGAGGCCAAGCAGCCTGCCACTAAGCCGGCCGTGACAGCGGCTCCAAAGCCTGCGCCCAAGGCCGACGCGAAACCTGCCGCTCCTGCGGCTCCGAAGGCCGACGCTAAGCCTGCAGCGCCTGCCGCTGCGAAGCCTGCTCCCAAGGCAGACGCTAAGCCTGCCAAGTAATCAGAATCCAAGGGAATCCAAGCGATGATACGGACCGCGCTTCTTGCGTCGTTCATCGCAACTGGAGCTCTGGCCTCTGCGACAACGACAGAGGAATGGACACGCGACCTGCGTTCGCGCGTGATCGCTTTCTTCGACGAGAACGTGTATGGCCAGCTGCCGCCCAAGCCTGAGAATCTGTCGTTTGATCTCGTGGAGAGAGGAGTGGCGTTTGGAGGCGTGGCGGAGCGCCGCCAGTACGTTGTGCGCAGCAAGGACGCGTGCGGCTCGCACGCGTTCGACGTTCTTGTGTATCTGCCCAAGCTAACTGGCCATGTGCCGACTTTCGTGTATCCCAACTTCAGCGGCAACCACTCGCTAGTGTCCGATCCTTCCGTTCGCATCTTCGATGGCTATCCGTACGGCAACAGGATTCGCGGTCGCGGAGAGAGGCAGGACCGTGCGCCGGTCGAGGAGATCGTCAGGCGCGGGTTTGCTTTCGCCACGTTCTGCTATGGCGCCATCTACCCTGACTACACGCCGTCGAAGCGCGACGCTGCGCCAGACTCGGTTTGGCGTATCTTCCCCGAGCAAGCTCGTCCGAAGGAGATGCTTGCCCATCCTACATGGACCTGGGGTTCGATGCGCGTGCGCGACCTTCTCGAGAAGCTGCCGGAGATAGCCCAGGCGAAGGTTGCGATCGTCGGGCAGAGCCGCATGGGCAAGAACTCCATAGAGACGGGCGTGCATGACACTCGCTTCGCGCTTGTGTGCGCCAACTGCGGCGGAACCAAGTCGCTCAAGTTCCTGCCGAACCTCCGCTACCCGTACTGGTTCTCGGAGAAGCTCAAGAAGTACGCAGCTTGCGACAAGCTTGGACAGCCAGTGGAGGACCTCGTGGCGCAGGCGGCGAAGTTCCCAGACCCGCCGTTCGACCAGAGCGCTTTTGCCGCATGTATCGCACCGCGCGCCCTTGTTGTCTCCGCCGCCACCGAGGACAAGTCTTCGCCGCCGGAAGCAAGCCGCATGTTCATCAAGGAGGCGGAACCCGTTTTCCGGCTCTTCGGGAAGTCGATCGGCTGGCACCTGAAGAAAGGACCCCACTCCATCACGCACGAAGACTGGCGCTTTTTCATGGACTACGCGAGGAATACGCTCAAGTGGTAGCCGTTGGCGTTTACGGAGCGGATGGGATGTGGTAGAATGTGGGCGTCGTGAATTGGCATGTCTTCGATTACGCGGGCCCTACGGCCCTGGCATGGGCGGCGCTGGTGGCGTCGTTCGTGGTGCTTGTCGTCGTTTTGGCGCTTTTCGGATGGCTCGTCTGGCTTGGCGTGCGAAAGGGCGTTTCGTTGCGTCGCCGCATGCTGTGCCTGGGCGTTCCGTGCGCGTGCGTGGTCGCGTATTTCGTGGCGTGGCTGTGGGCGGGACCGCATCTTGACCATGCATGGCTCTATCTTCAGCAGAATGCCGGAAGGCGCAGTTCCACCTATGCTGCGCTCACGTTCGCCACGGCGTTCCTGCCTCCTCTGGGCGACACGGGACGCAACGCGCTAGTCCACCTCGCGACGCGCGACACTGGGTTCGCGAAGGGTAGCCCTGTCGCTGCATGGAAGATGAATGGGCGGGTGGTGGCCAGATATGAGGACGAGGACTATCCAGGCGGCGTGACGACGCTCGACGGACGGCCAGTCGATACCGGCTTCCGCTTCAGGGCGACGCGGCGACTGCCGCCGCTGATCGCGCTTGCGGAGATGCCGACGGCGCGGACGGTGCGCGTGGCCGGCGCGGAGGCGGCGTTCTGCACAAACGTGTTTGCAGAGGCCGGGGTAAAGGTACTGCCGTTGGCCGACAACAAGACACCGGCCGACATCGTCTTCGTCGCGCCGTTGCCGGACTGGATGGTGGGGTCCGACATGCCGGACGCGGAAGGCTGGAAGAAGCTTGCGGCAGGACTTGCCAATGGCGGCGTCGCGGCCTTGCGCATCGACGGCAGACTTCTTTCTCGCGCGCGACTCAAGGCGATCCTTGCGGATTTCCGCGCCGCGTTCACGCATTACAGGATGTGGTGCGTTGGGCGTAAGGATTACGTGATCACGTCTGGCGGGAACGTCTTGGCAGACGAGCTGCTCGACCTCTTTTCCAGACCAGAAGCGTTTGCCGCCTTCGTGGCGACGGACATCTACATCCCTGCGGAGTTGTTCGCCTGCTACATGGGAACAGACAACGAGATCGAGCCGGGACTGCTTGACATTCCCGCGCTGACGCATTCCGCCGCCACTTGGGAGGCGCCGCAGCTCGCCTTCTCGCAGGCTCCGACAAACCATCTTGCCGAGGTGCGCGCGTCCGTGCTTACTCCGTACTACTTCCCGCCGACAGGCTGGTTCATGCGCGGGACGGCGGCGCAGGCCGTATGGTCCACAATGACTAATCAGTTCCTTGCCGCCCAGGGTGCGCGGCGAGAGGTGCTGCTTGGCTTTGAAGCGGCCGACAGCGGGGCGTCGACGAACGCGATAGACCGCTGGGCTGTCGCGGCGAAGATAAATCCGAGAGACCCGCTGCTCGGCAACCTTGCCGATTCGCTAGACTTGGAGGCGCGGCGCTTCCTGCGCCTTGGAAACGTGAACGGCGCGTTGCGCTGCTACGAGAACCGGCTGCTGATACGTCCCAAGGACGTGGCGGCGGTCCACAACTTCGGCGTATGCCTCAAGAAGGCGGGACACTGGGCAGTGGCGGCGCGCGTGTTCACAAAGGCGGTGACGATGGATCCGCTCACGGACGAGCATCGGTACGAGATGGTGGAGACGTGCGCGGCATCCGGGCTTGAGGATGTGGCCACCCGCCAGCTGGAGGTGCTGATGAAGCGGCATCCGGAGGATCCCGCAATCAAGTTGCGCGCGGCCAGATTGCTGGCGTCTAACTCCAACAAGGCACGTGACGCGGACAAGGCGATCTCGCTCGCCGAGGAGGCGGTAAAGCTTACGGGCTGGAAGGATAGCGCATACGTCATGGGGCTGGCGGACGTGTACATCGCCGCCGGACGCACGATACTCGGATTGGGATTGAAGAAAAAAATGAGGACAATGAGGTTCGAGAGATGAGAAAGACGACCGTAATCGCGTCCGCGCTGCTGCTGGCGGGATGCTTCACGATTAGCCAGACAGAGATGCCTGTCTCGCAGATGACGCGCGCGCCGGAAGGCCGCGACATCAAGGTCTCGCTGAGCGGTTTCGCGGCGATACTGACGGAATACATCCCGGTCTACGGCTACGAGACTGTCTACGTGGATCGCGGCTGGTACGGGCGTCGCGGGCGGCGGCGTGGCGGCTGGTATGGCGGACACTACGAGACGGCGACGACCGAGACGCTGATTCCGCAGACGCGCGCGAACGAGGCGTACCGCATACGGGCGCAGGCTACGCTCGAGGAGAACGGGTTCCTCATGCGCGCAACTCCGGCCGACTACACGGTGGACGTCACGTTCGAGGGGCCGTTCGTGTCCTCCTCCGAGACGGCCGCCGAGTTCGCGTGGATGTTCTGCTCGCTGCTGACGACGGAGTATTCCGTCCAGAACTGGACAGCCAAGCTGAAGATCTACGACAGCAAGACGGGGCGCGTGCTTTTCCACGAGGACTATAGCCAGAAGTACGAGGACCTGGTGTTCTCGCCGCTCTTCTTCGTGGGGCTCTCCGGCTACACAGAAAACACGTTCACATACATGCAGAACTGGTGCCTGACAGCCCTCACGGACCGTGCGATGGCGTCCGCAACCGCATTCCTAGCTCAACACGCTCACTGATTGCCGATGACAGTGTTCCCTCCAGATGCCCGGATCGGGGTATACCGCATCGTTCGCCTCCTCGGACAAGGCGGGATGGGGGCGGTGTACGAAGTCGTCCACGAGAAGCTGGGCGTCCACTACGCGCTGAAGACGTTCACGCTTGACCATGGACACGTACAGTTGCTCCAGGAGCGCTTCCTTGCCGAAGGCCGCATTCTGGCCCGTCTGCATCATCCAAGCCTGGTGCGCGTGTTCGACCTGGACGTGGATTCCGCCACGCAGACGATCTTCTTCGTGATGGATCTCGTTCTCTACAAGGATGGCGAGCCGTACACTTTGGCAGACGTCGAGGACGGGAGCGCGGACGAGGAGCATCTCGCGCGCTGGTTCGGCCAGCTCGCATCCGCGCTCGACTACATCCACAACGCAGGCATAGTCCATCGAGACATCAAGCTGAACAACATCCTGCTTGATGCGCGCGGTGGAGTGGTGCTGAGCGACTTCGGCGTCTCGCGCTTCTGCAGCGGCCAGCTGCGCAAGGATCTGCATCTGGACAGGACGATCGTCTCCGGCGAGGCGACGACAGGCACACTCATCATGGGGACAGCAGGCTACATGGCGCCAGAGGTGAAGCGCGGAGAGGACGCAACTGCCGCCTCCGACGCCTATTCGCTCGGCATCGTCTTCTTCAGGTTGCTGACGGGGGTGTGGTTCGAGAACCGTCCCAACATCTGGGGCTTGCTGGAACCGTTCGATGGTCGATGGAGGCAGCTCCTTTCGCGCCTGCTCGCGGAGAATCCGAACGACCGTCCAATTATGCTGGAGCCTTTCTCCAGGTTGCTTTCGTCCGCAGGGACGGACACATCGCCTGTTGCTGTTTCTGCCGCAAGCACTGTTGTCAGGGAGAAACCGCCACGCAAGCGCCGTCTCTTGTGGATTGCCGCGGTGGCGGTCGTGCTGGTGATGGCTGCCGCCGCCGTCGTGCTTTTCCTGCGCAAGCCCAAGCAAGCCGCCGTGCAGGAAGATGTCAGCACGGAAAACCTGTTTGCGCTTCCTGCCGCCATGGAAGGAAAATGAGGTGGGCACATTTCCCGACACCCCCGTGACTCTGCTTGCGCGCATTGCCGTGGAGGCGACGGGCCAACGGACTGACGAGGCCGCATGGGTGCGGCTCTTCAACCTCTATGCGCCAGCCATTCGCAGGTTCGCCGAACTGCAGGGAACGCCGTCGGCGGAGTCGGAAGACGTGACCCAGGACATCTTTCTGCGGCTTGTCGCCATATTGCGCGGAGGCCGGTACCGTGCCGATGCCGGACGTTTCCGCTGCTATCTCGCCACGCTCGTCCGCAACGAGCTTGTCAGCAGGTGGCGCAAGGTGCAGGCCCGCGCGGCATGCGTGCCGCTTGACGCGGTTCCCGACGAAGCCATCGCCACGTTGCCGCCCGAGGCGGCGGCACTGCTTGACGCCAAATGGCGGCTCGCCCGCCACGAGGCCGCCGTCGAGCATGCGCTCACCAAGACGGCGCTTTCCCGCCAGTCGCGGGAAATCTATCGGGCATACGCGCTGGAGGGGCGGCCCATCGACGAGGTCACTTCCGCCTTCGGCGTATCGCGCAACGTGGTCGCGCAGGTCAAGACGCGCATCAACCGCATGGTCGCCTCTCTCGAGGCGGAGTATGCCGAGTAGAATTTTTCGTCGTCGCTGTCATCGGCGCGGACGGGATGCGTTTAACATCATGGCGGCTGGATGCCCGAAGGGGCGCGGCGTCGGCAGTACATTGACCCGTCAACGGGGATATGGTAAAATCTGTCGCGTTGACGCACTTCTTCCGAAAGACTGGTAATCTTGCAAGGGCGTGCGGCGGCGAGAGCATATCTGCTCGCATGGATATGTTCCCGTTCGTGTTCCCCTTTGGGCATACCAGTCGCCTCGGAAGAGAACCGTACGGGAACTTTTTTGTTACAGGAGATGCAAGAGATGATGAAAGCAGGAAAGAGCAGTTTGGCGGTCGCGACGGTCGCCTTCGCGTGTGGCCTTGCCGCATTCGCGATGCCAACGAAAGAAGAACTGGTCCAGGCGCAGAAGCTTGTCGAGGACCTGACGGCAGACGACGTGCGCGCGCTGAACGCCGGGACGAAGAAGCCCGGCGAGGTGGCCGCCGCGCAGCTGGCGATGGCTGACGAGGCCGAGACGGAGGCTGGCAAGTACCTGCTCCTGCAAGGCGCGTTCAAGCTGTACGCCCGCAGCGCGGACTACGATGCGGCGGCGGACGCGCTCGCGCGGATGCGCAAGGAGATCGCCGACCTGCCGCCGGAGGTTGTGGTGGAGCTTGTGAACAGCGAAATGCGGCGCGTGGCGGCGGAGAAGGCGCCGAAGGTGCTGGCCTTATTCCGCGACGCGCAGCGGACGATCAAGTGCCGCAAGGAACTTGAAGCGGCGGAGAGTGCGGCTAAGGCGAGGCCGGGGAACGCAGCGGCCCAGCGCCGCCTGGCGGAATGCCATGCGGGCCTCGGCGACTGGCCCAAGGCGCTGGAGATTTTCGCGAAGGCCGGCGACGAGGCGGCGAAGTACGAGCTTGATCCTTCGTCCGCGAAGGGATACGACCTCCTCAAGGCGGCGAACTACTGGTGGGAGTACCAGGCGAAGGACGACGAACCGTTCAAGGTGCATGCGGCTGTTCTATACAGGACGGGCCTTGCCGACGGCTCCATCTCTGGCCTGCGCAAGACGCTCGCGGAGAAGCGCGTCAAGCAGATGGAGTCCGCCATTCCGGCGGAGGGCGATGGTGCCGCCGCCAACGTTTCCGCCGCGCCTCGCGGCGGTGGCGCTCCAACCGCTTCGGCTAGCGAGAAAACCTCTGAGGTAGCCGCCCCTGCCGTGTCTGCCTCAAACGGGAAGGAAATCTCGGTCAAGCTGGCGACGGGCGTGACGATGGACTTCGTACCGTGTCCGGCCGGTTCGTTTGAGATGGGCTGCGACGACTTCGACCAGTCGCCTCAATTCAAGCATAAGGTCACGATTACACGTCCATTCTGGATCGGGAAGTATCAGGTGACACGGGCGGCATGGAACCTGTACCACACAAATGAGAGCAGCAGACATCGTACTGGTGAAGGTGAAACAATGTTGGATGAATGCGGAGGGCTTAAAGCGGCCAAGTCCCTTTATCCATCTTATAACGAGGTTGTGGGGTTCACAGATTGGTTGAGCAAATACAGAAAGTCTGTTCTGCCGAAGGGATATGTGATCCGTCTGCCTACCGAAGCCGAATGGGAATATGCCTTGTATGCAAATGGCGGCAAACCGGGAAATCCATACATCAAATGGCGGGATGGTGATGAGTCCGTCAGGTCCCAGATCATGGTCACGTGGGCGGACTATGAGAAGATTCTAGGCGCAAGAGCATCAAAGATCGGCAAGTGGGGGGCAATCCCCTCTTTGACCGTAGGGACAAAACTTCCTAACGACTGGGGAATTTACGATATGCTCGGTAATGGACGGGAATTCGTGTTGGACACGCTAGACGATACAGGCTGGACCCATGCGAAAAGACAGCATGCTCCTATTCTTGTCGGAAGCTTGCTCTACGAAAAGAGCGAGACTGATCCCGTTCGCATTTGCGTAGATGCCAAGAAAGCTTGTGCTATCATGAGGGGAACATCGGATACTGATTATCGTGCGTTTGCAGGATCCTGGTTCGGGAAGAGCAAGATAAAACTGTCGCAAAAACCAGGTCTGCCATTGACCTTCCGCCTCGTCATCGGCCCCGACCTGTTGAAAGAGCGCGGCATAAAGTAACTTTCCCATATTGTTAACACTCAAGGAAGACGAGCAGATGAATACGGCAGGAATGAAGCGACTGGCGATTGCGCCGTTAACTTTTGCGTGTGCCTTCATGGCATCTGCGATGCCCACAAAGAATGAACTGGTCCAGGCGCAAAAGCTTGTGCAGGACCTGACGGCGGACGACGTGCGTGCGCTGAACGCCGGGACGAAGAAGCCCGGCGAGGTGGCCGCCGCGCAGATGGCGCTGGCAGGCGAGGCCGAAACGGAAGCCGGCAAGTACCTGCTCCTGCAGGGGGCGTTCAAGCTGTACGCCCGCAGCGCGGACTACGACGCGGCGGCGGACGCGCTTGCGCGGATGCGCAAGGAGATTGCCGACCTGCCGCCGGAGGTTGTGGTGGAGCTTGTGAACGGCGAGATGCGTCGCGTGGCGGCGGACAAGGCGCCGAAGGTGCTGGCCATATTCCGCGACGCGCAGCGGACGATCAAGTGCCGCAAAGAGCTGGCGGCGGCGGAGACAGCCGCCAAGGCAAGACCGGGAGACAAGGCGGCACAGCGTCAGCTGGCGGAGTGCCACGCCGGCCTTGGCGATTGGACTAAGGCGCTGGAGGTCTTCGCGAAGATCGGCGACGAGGCGGCGAAGTACGAACTTGATCCCTCTTCCGCGAAAGGGTATGACGCGCTAAAGGCGGCGAACTACTGGTGGGAGTACCAAGCGAAGGACGACGAGCCGTTCAAGGTGCATGCGGCCGATCTCTATCGGAAGGGGCTTGCCGATGGTTCGATCTCCGGCCTTCGCAAGAGCCTCGCCGAGAAGCGGCTCAAGCAGATGGAGCCGGTTATTCCTGCGGCGGACGAGGCATCTGTTCGGGGAAGCGTCGCTTCCGCCTCAACAAGCGAGAACGAGGAACAGAAAACCGCCGAGGTTGCTGCCCCAGCTGCGCCCGCCTCAAACGGAAAGGAGATATCCGTCAAGCTGGCGACAGGCGTGACGTTGGATTTCGTGCCATGCCCGGCAGGGGCATTCGAAATGGGCTGTTCGGGTTTCGACCAGTCGCCCGAATTCAAGCACAAGGTCACGATTACGCGTCCGTTCTGGATTGGGAAGTACCAGGTGACACGCGGTGTCTGGTCGCAATACTCGCGTAACACACGAACATCAGACGAAAAGGAGATGTATGGTGGAAACAATGCCCCCATGAACGATATCTCTTTCAAAGAGGTCCTTTTGTTTTGCGACTGGTTGAACCATAGGCGAAAGGCATATTTGCCGAAAGGATATGTATTCCGCCTTCCAACCGAGGCTGAGTGGGAATATGCCTTAAACGCCAATGGTGGCAAACCCGATAACCCGTACATCAAGTGGCGGGATGGCGACAAATCTGGAGAAGGCCAGATCATGGTTACGTATGAAGATTACAAGAGAATTGCAGAAAAATTCAAGATGAAAGCAGGGAGATTTTATGCGCTCCCTCCAATGACGGTTGGAACAAAGGCACCTAATGATTGGGGAATTTATGATATGTTGGGTAATGGACGCGAGTTTGTTCTTGATACTTTGGATAATACGGGATGGTCAGGTAAGGCGCCTGCCGATGGGTTGGTCGGCAAAGGATTGTTGCTATACAAGGAATCGGAAACGGATCCGTTGCGATTTGTCGCAGATGCCATGAAATGGCGACCTTTGATTAGAGGTTCAAAAGACAAGGCTTCATGGTATGGGAAATGCCGCGGAGCATCTGGGTGGTCTTTTGGAATGGGGACAACCTTCCGCCTTGTCATCGGTCCTGACCTCTTGAAGGAACGAGGCATCAAGTTGCCCAACCTCGGCAAGTGACAGTTACCACGCGGTGGTCCACGCGAGAACTTAACGAGATTTAAGGAGACTGAAATGAAGAGTACAGGAATAAACCGACTGGCCGTCCTGACGGTAGCCATCATGTGCGGTCTCGCCGTGTGCGCGATGCCCACGAAGGAAGAACTGGTCCAGGCGCAGAAGCTTGTGCAGGACCTGACGGCGGACGACGTGCGCGCGCTGAATGCCGGTACGAAGAAGCCAGGCGAGGTAGCCGCCGCGCAGCTGGCGATGGCGGACGAGGCCGAAACGGAAGCCGGCAAGTACCTGCTCCTGCAGGGCGCGTTCAAGCTGTATGCCCGCAGCGCAGACTACGATGCGGCTGCAGATGCGCTTGCGCGGATGCGCAAGGAGATCGCCGATCTGCCGCCGGAGGTGGTGGTGGAGTTGGTCAACGGAGAGATGCGGCGCGTGGCGGCGGACAAGGCGCCGAAGGTGCTGGCCATCTTCCGCGACGCGCAGCGGACGATCAGGTGCCGCAAGGAACTTGAAGCGGCGGAGAGTGCGGCTAAGGCGAGGCCGGGGAACGCGGCGGCCCAGCGCCGTCTGGCGGAGTGCCACGCGGGCCTCGGCGACTGGGCGAAGGCCCTCGAAATCTTCGCGAAGGCCGGCGACGAGGCGGCGAAGTACGAGCTTGACCCATCTTCTGCGAAGGGATTTGACGCGCTGAAGGCGGCGAACTACTGGTGGGACTACGCGGCGAAGGACGACGAGCCGTTCAAGGTGCATGCGGCGGTTCTCTATCGGAAGGGGCTGGCCGACGGCTCGATCTCCGGCCTGCGCAAAACCCTCGCCGAAAAGCGCGTCAAGCAGATGGAGTCCGTCCTTCCGGCGGAGGGCGGTGGTTCCGCCGCCAACGTTTCCGCCGCGCCTCGCGGCGGCAGTCAGCTTTATTGCGTCGTCGATCTCTCCGGCGGACCCAACGCAAGCAAGTATCCCGTATCGTACCTCGCCGCCGAGCCGAAGGGTGGCTGGACGGACGTATACAAGACAACGAAGCTTGTACTTCGCCGCATCGAGCCGGGCAAGTTCATGATGGACGGCAAGTATGAGGTGACACTAACTAGGGCGTTCTACATCGGTGTGTTCGAGGTGACGCAGAAGCAGTACAAGCTTGTAACAGGGGCGAACCCGTCTGAATCCAAAGGTGACATGCGGCCTGTGGAAAATATTTCATGGAACGAGATTCGCGGCGACGACTCGATCTATAACTGGCCTGCTTCCCCGAAGGTCGATTCTTCGACGTTCATCGGCAAGATACAGGCGCGCACGGGACTCAACTTTGACCTGCCGACGGAGGCGCAGTGGGAGTATGCCTGCCGGGCTGGGACAACGAGCAAATACAACAACGGCGGCGACACGGAGAACGACTTGAAGGTGTTGGCACGGTTCGTGTTCAATCAGAAAGGGCGTGGCAATAAGGAGTCCGATGCGGATCTCGTCCGGCACGTGCCGGATGGGAAAGGTGGGTATTCGGAGGGACATACGGTTGTCGGCTCGTATCTGCAGAACGCCTGGGAACTCTACGACATGCACGGAAACGTGTCCGAGTGGTGTCTGGACAGGTGTCGGGACAGGATGACGAACTTGTCAGATGGTGTGACGGATCCTGTGGGACCGGCCTCTGGGGAGTTCAGGGTGAAGCGTGGCGGCGGCTGGCGAAACTCAACGAACCCTTGTACTTCGTGTTTTCGGAGTTTCGATTACGCGTCGTACGTGAACAACTATCTTGGCTTCCGCCTTGCCAGAACCCTGTCGGAATAATGTGCGGAAGTCAAGCGCGGCATCAAGCTGCCCAACCTCGGCAAGTGACGCCGCCGCCTAGAAGGCGGCTTTCCCAGTTAGGGGCTTTGCACATGGCTTTGACTGGGAACGCCGCCATCTTGGCGGCGCTTGGGAAAGGCAAACATGGCCACGGTCTGCGAATTTGTGGTATACTTTAGGCCATGGAGAAAAAAAGGCCCATACTCTACGGAGTGGCGGATTACGCCGAAATTCGCAAGGCGAACGCCTGGTTCGTGGACCGTACCGCGAAGATACGCGATCTGGAGACAACGCGTTACGCGATGTTTCTCAGGCCTCGTCGGTTCGGCAAGTCGCTCATCGTGTCGATGCTCCAGTACTACTATGACGTGGCGTTTGCGGACAGGTTCGAGGAACTGTTCGGCGGTACGGATATAGGGACGAATCCGACAGAAGAACACGGCAAGTACCTTGCTCTGTACTTCGACTTCTCCGGTATCTCAAAGAAGACTGACAATGTCCGGGAGGATTTCGATTATTACGTGGCCCTCCGTTGCGACACTTTCGCACGAGACTACGCCGCCCTGTTGCCGGAGGGGCTTTCCGAGCGGATACTGAAGGCTCCGGATTGCCGGAAGAAAATGAACGAGATCGTCTCCGGCGTTCGGGCTTCCACGGACAAGCTCTACGTGTTCATAGACGAGTACGACAACTTCACGAACACGATCCTTGCGGAGAGCGGGCAGAAGGCATACGACGAACTCTGTCACGGCGACGGCTTCTTCAAGCAGTTCTTCACGATCCTCAAGACCGCTACAAGCGGCACGAACGCTCCCGTGACGCGCCTGTTCATCACCGGCGTGTCGCCCGTGACGATGGACGACGTGACGAGCGGCTTCAACATCGGCACGAACATCTCGCTCGATTCCGTGTTTGCGGATTTCACGGGCTTCCGCCATGACGATCTCCGCACGATGGCAGACTACTATGCACCGCTCTGCGGGTTCGATGCCGACAAGGCGTACGATGCCGCGCTCATCTGGTTCGACAACTGCCGGTTCGGTTCGGCGGATGCGCCTCCCCTCGCGAACACGACGCTTGTTCTAAACTTCTTCGACAAGCTAGTTCGGGTAAGGACCTGGCCCGACAACATGATCGACGCCAACCTGCGCACCGACTATGCGAAGATTCGCCATCTCGTCACGGTTGACCGTCGGCTCAACGGCAATTTCCACGTTCTTGAGAAGCTGATTGCCGGCGGTTCGCTCGAAGAACCCCTGATTGAATCGTTTCAGGCACGGGAACTGTCGATGAAGGAGAACTTCACCTCGCTCCTCTATTGGCTCGGCATCACGACGATCACCGGCAAGAAATTCGGCAAGACGGTGTTCGGCATCCCCAATGAGACCTTGAAGGAACTTGCCGCGAAGATGATTCCCGCGGCATACTCTGACGTACACAAGATCGACGAGCGCGTGTTTGACATCAACGACGGACTCTGCGATTTCGCAGAGAATGGTGAATGGCGAGGTCTCATAGACATACTTTCCGGAATCGTGAAGGAGAACTTCGCCGTCCGTGATTCGGTTGAGGGCGAGAAGGTGGTGCAGTCTACGATCGTCGCGCTCCTCACAGCCTCTGGCGGCCCGTACTTCGTCACGCACGAGCGTGAGGCGGGCGGCGGGTTCTACGATCTCGCCCTTGCGCCGCAGCTCGACCGTTGGCCGGAGATCGCCCACGCCGCGCTGATCGAGATGAAGTACGTGAAGGCGGGCGATTCCTCGCCCACGCCTGATGCGCTTGCGAAAATCAAGGCAGAGGCCATCCGGCAGCTCGACCAGTATTCCGCCGACCCGGCCCTTGTATCTGCTTGGAATCTAGCCCCTCAACCTTCAAACCGTCAAACTCTCAAACTCTCAAACTTGCAAACTGTTGCCCTCCACCGTCTTGTCCTCGTGTTTCACGGCGGCGACTGCATCCTTGCCGAAGAAGTGTAGGAATGCCTGCTGAATGGTGAATGGGACTGGCCACTTGTCGGGGCGGCGGTTGCTTGGTATAATTTCATCGATGAAGAAATTAGAGACGGTTAGGCTGTTCCTTGCAAGCGGCTTCTTCCTGGGGCTGGCGCCGATCGTGCCGGGTTCTTTTGGCGCGCTGCCGGGGCTGGCCCTGATCCTTGTGGCCATCGGCCTGGGGTGGGGTTCGCTCGCCGTGCGCATCTGGTGCCTCGCATGCGCGGTCGCCTTTTCTGCCGTCCACTACTGGCTGACGCCGTGGGCGCAGAAGCGGTGGAACGATTTCGATCCCAAGCACTTCGTGTTGGACGAGGTGGTTGGGGCGCTATGCGTGCCGCTCTTCTGGTATCTGCCGCCGAATCCTCCGCTGCCGGTGTGGCAGCTCGCGATCGCGGGCTTCCTGCTATTCCGCATCCTCGACGCGATCAAGCTTCCCGGCGCGCGCTACATCGACCGCAACATCCACACCGCCTCCGGCGTCCTCTTCGACGACGTCGTCTCCGCCGCCTACACGGCCGCTATCATTTCGATTGGTGCTTGGTGCATGGTGCCTGGTGCTTGGTGCGAGCCTTGCGGGCAGGATATTGGCGCGTCAGCATCGCACCAAGCACCAGGCACCAAGCACCAAGCACCAGCAACCTACCGCCGTGCTCTCGAGCGCGTGGCTTCGATGGACCCGCTGCAGGCGGCGTCCGTGCCGGACTCTAAGGCGATCTCTCTCGTCTACGAGCCGCTACTGGAGGTGGAGTACGGCTCGCGTCCGTACAGGCTCAAGCCATGCCTGTGCGACTTGCCGAAGGTGTCGGAGGACAGGCTCGTCTACACGTACAGCATCCGAGAGGGGACGCGCTTCCAGGACGATCCGTGCTTCCCGGACGGGAAGGGGCGCCTCGTGACGGCGGAGGACGTGAAGTACTCGCTCGCGCGGCTGGCGGACAAGTCCAACGCCTCCAGCGGCATGTGGACCATGGACCCCGTCGCGAAGGTTGATGCGGTGGACGCGCGCACGGTGCGCATCACGCTCAAGAAGCCGCTGCACGTCTTCCCGTGGCTCACGGCGATGGCGTACTGGGCGGCGGTTCCGCGCGAGGCTGTGGAGAAGTACGGGGTGAAGTTCAACGAGCACGCGGTCGGCACCGGTCCGTACCGTCTGGCGGAATGGTGGCGCAACCACCGGATGGTGTTCGAGCGCGACGCCTCGTGGCCCTGGTGGAAGGAAATCCCCACCAAGCCGTTCGACACGCTGGAGTTCCTTGTGGTGGACGACGCGTCGACTCAGTGGCTGATGTTCCTTTCCGGCGAGCTCGACTTCCTTGGCGAGGTGTCTCGCGACAACTGGGACGCCATCGTGGAGCCCGACGGCACGCTCTCGGCCGATCTCGAGGCGAAGGGCATGAAGCTGTTCGGGACGCCGATCATGCAGGTGTCCTACATCGGCATAAACATGCGCGACCCGCTCCTGGGAAAGAACAAGAAGCTCCGGCAGGCGCTCAACTGCGCGTTCGACTTCCCTGTGTGGCGGCGGTTCATGAACAACCGCGTGGACCCGTGCGACGGCCCTGTGCCGTCCGGCGTGAACGGCCGCCTGGAGACGCCGTTCCCGTACGCGTTCGACGTCGAGAAGGCGAAGCGGCTGATGGTCGAGGCGGGATTCCCGAACGGCATAGACCCGAAGACCGGAAAGAGGGTGGCCATCCAGCTCACCATCGGCCATGCGACGCAGAGCGCGCGCGAGCAGGCGGAGCTGCTGCAGAGCTTCTACGAGAAGATCGGCGTCAGGCTCGAGCCGCAGTTCATGACATGGGCCGCGTACCTGAAGGCCGTCAACGACGGGCAAGCCTCGCTCTTCCTGCTAGGCTGGGTGGGCGACTATCCGGACGCGGAGAACTTCCTCCAGCTCTTCCATTCCAAGAACGTCTCGCCGGGCGCGAACCACAGCAACTACGTCAATCCCGAGTTCGACCGCCTGTACGACGCAGCGATGGCGGCGAAGACGCCCGCCGAGCGCGACGAGCTGTGGAGGAAGGCCCAGGAGATCGTCCGCGAGGACTGCCCGTGGGTGTTCCTCAACTTCCCCAAGGCGTACTCGCTCGCGTGGGACCGCCTGCGGAACTACATCCCGACGGACTTCCCGTACGGCACCGAGAAACATCTCTGGCTACGCAGGTGAGCCGCCGTTCTGCCTTTGGAGTCATGAAATGAAGAGAATTGTCATTGCGCTGGTGTCCGCGTGCGCGGCGGCGCTCCCTGCGGCACGCACGCTCGACGTGAGCGCCGTTGATTCGCGCTACCTTGCCGACGCGGACGGCAGAACGTTCGTCCCCGTTGGCTGCAACATCTGCTTCCCACGCATGTACGATGCCGGTTCTCCCGGATCGCGCGCCGCCTGCGAGGAGAAGTTCTTCGGATGGCTGCGCGCCTTCGCCGCGAACGGCGGCAACTTCGTGCGTCTATGGCTGGGGCATCCGTTCTTCGAGATCATGCCCGAACGGGCGGGGGAGTACGATCCCGCCGCCGAGGCCACGCTGAAGAGGACGGTCGCCCTTTGCGAGGAGCTCGGCATCAGGCTCAAGCTCACGCTGGAGAGCTTCCGCACCGTATATCCCGCCGGCAAAGAGGGGAAGGGGATGTACTCCGCGTTCTTCAACCGTCCGATGTACGCGCCGCACGCGAAGAGCATTCGCGAGTTCCTCCATTCCGAAGAGTGTGCGCGCATCTACCTGGGCAAGGCGAGGCGCCTCAGGGAACTCGGGCTCGGCGACTCGCCTGCGGTCGCGTGCTGGGAGCTCTGGAACGAGATCAACTGCCTCGGCTCCTGGCGCAGCGACGTCGGTCCCTGGAGCGACCGCATGCTCGCAGAGCTGCGCGCCATGTTCCCGCGTCAGATGACCGTGCAGAACCTCGGCAGCTTCTCTGGTCCTTCCGCCTACGACTACTACGACTACCTCGGCCGCATTCCCCTCAACCACTTCATGCAGGTACACCGCTACCTCGATCCAGGCGCAGAGCTGGACATCTGCCGTGGTCCCATGGACGTGCTGGCGGCGGATTCCGTGAGAGAGCTTCTCGACAGGCGGCCCGACGCCCCGGCTATCCTCGCCGAGGTCGGCGCCGTGAAGCCAAACCACACCGGCCCCAGCGAACTGTATCCCAAGGACAAGCTCGGCATGCTCCTCCACGACGAGATCTTCGCGCCGTTCTTCGCCGGTTCGGCAGGATGCGGACAGCCCTGGCACTGGGACCACCAGTACCTCGACGGCAACAACCTCTGGTGGCACTTCGCGCGCTTCGCCGAGGCGGTGAAGGGCGTCGATCCTGCTGCAGAGCATTTCCGTCCGTTCCACACTGAGACGCGCCGCCTCCGCGTATGGGGGCTTCGCGGTGCGCGAACCACGCTCGTGTGGTGCCGCGACAAGTCGAACACCTGGGAGAGCGAACTGGTACGCGGAGAGGCTCCCGCCACGGTCTCCGGCGAGAAGATTCCGTTCGCCAAGGGCTTGAAATGCTATCTCCCGTGGGAGAACCGCTGGGCGGAGGTGGAGAAGGGCGGAATGCTTCCTGACTTCAAGCGCTCGATCGTGGCGCGGTTCGAATCGATTTCAGACGGGAAAGGAACGAAATAGATGAAGATGCTTGCGGCAATGACCGTGGCCCTCGCCGCAGCTGCGGCCTCGGCGACCACATACTACCTCGACAGCGAGGCCGGGAACGACTCGAACGACGGCGTGACTCCCGCCACGGCATGGCGTTCCCTCGAGAAGGCGAACGCCCTGCAACCCAAGCCGGGCGACAAGGTGCTGTTCAAGCGCGGCGGCGTGTGGCGCGGCACCTTGACCGCGAAGAGCGGCGAAGAAGGGCGGCCCGTCCTCTACTCCTCCTACGGCACAGGCCCCAAGCCCGTCCTCGAGCAGTCGGTCGACCGCTCGCGGCCGGAGGACTGGTTCGAGGAGTCGCCCGGCGTGTGGTCCACGGCGAGGCGGGCCGTCACCACCGGCAAGGCGTTGTGGGGCGGTTCCAACGACGGGTGGGGGTGTTCATTCCAGGACAATTCCAAGGGCAAGATCGCCAAGGTCACCGAGAACGGCGAGACCTTCGTGCGCGCGACGTGCACGAAGCGTCCCGACGCGTCGGGTTTCCGCAGGGTGCTCAAGCGCAGTTCCATCCAACTGTGGGGACCCGAGGTGAAGAACCTGCCAAAGTGCGCAGTCCTGAAGCTCCGGATGCGCGCCAGCAAGCCGTTTATGATCGGCTCGCTCAACTTCATGAAGTACGCGAAGCCATTCCCCACGCGGCTCGTCGGTGGCATCCCGAAGATATGCTCGTCGCCGCTGACGACTGTGTGGCAGGAGGTTGACGTTGTGCTGGCCGGCTCGGGCGGCGACGGCTCCCTGCACTTCAGCATCGGCGACGTGATGCCGCCCGACTGCTCGCTCGACATCCAGGCGCTCGGACTGGTGGAGGCGACGGTGGATGAACGCAGCTTCATCCCGCGCGACGTTGGCATCGTCGTCCTCAACCACGGCGAGAAGTGGGGCGTCAAGAGACTCTGGGGGCCGCACGAGATCAAGGATGAACTCGACTACTGGTACGACCCCGTGGAAGGGCGCGTGGTGATGAAATGCGCGCGCAATCCCGGCGAGATGTTCAAGTCCGTCGAACTAGCCAAGACCATCACGGTGGTGAACGAGGGCGGCTGCCACGACGTCGTGTACGATGGGCTCGCCGTCCGCTACACCGGCGCGCACGGCTTCGGCGGCGGCGGCACGCAGCGCATCACGATCCGCAACTGCGACATCTACTGGCTCGGCGGCGGACTTCAGTACTGGCAGACCTCCGCATCCGGCCATCGCTATCCGGTCCGTTTCGGCAACGGCATCGAGTTCTGGGGACATTGCCGCAACAACCTGGTGGAGCGCAACCGCCTGTGGCAGATCTACGACGCGGCCCTCACGAGCCAGACTCTCGGCAGCCCGCTGCCGGAGCACGACATCGTCTGGCGCGACAACGTGGTGTGGCAGGCCGAATACTCGTCGAGTACTGGAACCACGACCCCGCGTCCCGCACCTGCAACATCCTCGTCGAGCACAACACGTTCGTGGACGCCGGCTACTGCTGGAGCCACAACCAGCGCCCCAACCCCAACGGCGCCCACCTCATGCTCTACGACAATCCCGCCGCCACCACGAACTTCGTGGTGCGCAACAACGTCTTCGTGCGCACGACGGACCGCGTCACGCGCATGTTCAACGACTGGCGCGTGAAGGATCCCGCCGCGCAGGACGGCCTGGCGATGGACCACAACCTCTACTTCGTGCCCGAGAACCAGATCTTCGAGCTCCACGTCTCCGGACGCGACCGGAAACGCGACCCGAAGGCGCGGTCGATGAAGTTCGGGAACGGCACCGAAGAGTTCGCCCGCTACAAGTCCGAATCGGGCCTGGACGCAAACTCCGTCTGGGGCCTCCCGGCATTCGTCAACCCGGCCGCGCGCGACTACCGCCTCAAGCCCGGCAGTTTCGGCACGAACCTCGCCACGGACGGCGGACCGATGGGCGCGCGCAACATGCCGGGTCTCGACAAGGACCAGAGCCAGTAAAACCGTCAGCGATCCGCGATCGCCTCGGCGCGGCGGATGTAGGCGTCCTGCTGTTCGCGCGGGAGGTCGTTCCAGCGCACGTTCCAGCCGCAGATGCGCACCTGCAGGTTCTCGTAGTTG
>CACXPT010000011.1 GCA_902769585.1 uncultured bacterium | reverse complement strand
CGGTTGGACGTCTCCCCGCCCACCTTGTTCTGGATCGTCGCCAGCTGCTGGTCGGCGTGGATCTGCGAGTCGGCCATCTTCAGCATGTCCACCTTGGTGCTCGAGGCGTCGAGTCCGGCGTTGTTCGCGAGATCCGACTGCTTGGAGGCGGCGGACGACTGGCCAATCATCATGCCGAGCGAGATGCCCGCCGAGATGAGTCCGCACGTCACGCCGACGACGAGACCCAGCCACGCCGCGTCGCGCTGCTGGTCGGCCTGGTTCTGGATCGCCTTCTGGACGAGCTGGTTCTCGGCGTTGCGCATCTCGCGCTGCGCGTCGCGCTGCTTCTGCGCAACCTCGACCATCAGCTTCATGAGGGCGTAGAGGTCGTACATGGTGTTGCCCTTGGACTTCGCCTTCACGTCGGCGAGCGCCTTGGTCGCCTCGGCATACACCTGCGTCGCGGCCTCCTTGAAGGCGGCTATCTCGTCCGGCGTCATCTCGAGCCCGAGGCCCGCAAGCTTCGCGACGAGCGAGTCGAGCGCGGCGGAATCCGCCGTCGCCGGCAGCTCCAGGTCGTCCGGGACCATGGTGACGGTTCGGGCGGCCGCGCCCTCGCCGATGGTGACGGTAAGCGAATCCTTGCCCTCCGGCGTCGTCGTCTTCTGCACATCGCCGACGGAAGAGAGGATGGTCTCCCACATCTTCATCGCATCGACGGAATTGCTGTTGACTTGAATGCTCATTGGTTGATTCCTTTCTGAAGTTTGGATGTTTATTTAGAGGTTTGGATGTGTGGTTGGGTGCTTCGATCTGTTTACACGCATGTTACACATAGGTTACAAACAACCTTCAACTTTTCTCCGTAACTTCCAAACTTCCAAACTTCCCCATTACGCCATCTGGCCGATGTTGTTTGCGATTTCAGCGCTCTGGTCGGTCGCGGACGAGATGAGGTCCGCGATCTTGCCGATTGCGCCCTGGATCTGCTCGACGATGAGCTGCAGCTCTTCCTCGCTCTCGTCAAGCCGCTGCTGGAGCATCGTGATGAACTTCTGGAGCTCCATCACGTCCGCCTTGGCGTCGTCCGACCGGTAGGTGAAGAACGAGTTGACGCCGCCCGAGGCGAGTCCGCCCGCGCTGACCGCGGTGTTGGCGATGGTCACGACGCTCTGGACCGTCGTGGCCGTCGTGGAGGCCGAGGCGGCCGTGGCGCCTGCGGCAGCCGCGTCCGCGGCAGCCTTCGCCGCGCTGGCGGCCGCGCTGGCGGCCGAACCGATCGCGCAACCGAGCTGCGCCACCATGATCGAGATGTTGATGATGAGCGAGGCCGCGAGCTGCGCCTGAGACTTGCTCATGCCGTACTTTTCCTGCAGGTGTTCGGAAAGCTTGTTGGTGAGAGCCTCCATCGCGCCCGTCTCGTTCATGACGAGCGCCGTGACCGCCATCGCCGCGCCCGCGATGGCGAACGCCGCCGCCGCGCCGCCGGTCACTACCGTGACGACCACCGCCGCGACAACCGCCAGGACCGCGCCGAGCCAGCCGAAGATACGGCTCGCCATGCGGGCCTTCTCGGCATCCTCCATCTTCTTGAACGACTTCTCGAGCTCTTCCATGCGGCCCTTGTGCTCGGTTTCGAGGTTGTCCTTCTGGATCTCGATGCGGTCCTTCGCCATCTGCGTCTGGCGCTCTTCGTTGTCGAGCTGCAGGTAGGCTACGAGCTTTTCGAGATTGGCCTGCAACTGCTTGACGTCGCCCGGATTGTCGAGCGCGGGCACGTTCGCCCCGCCCGTGGTCTTCCGCTCGGCCGCGCCGGCGGTGCCGGACGAGTCGGCTTTCGTCACGTTGAGGTTGGCTCCGGCCAGGACTTCCATCGCCTTGCCCACGACTTCCTTGAGTTCCGTGCCGTCTGCTCCGCTTGTCTTCGAAAGCGACTCGAACATCGCCTGAGACAGCTTCGGGGCGTTTCCAGTGTTTATTTCGATAGGCATTTTCAATTCCTCCTAGTTGGGTTTCAGGTTTTGGTTGTTTGTCTTCTGCCTTTTTTATCGGCTCGCCCTGTTTACACGGCTAACGCCGTAAGGTTACAGTTTTTTTCGACAATCGACAGCCGTCACCCGACAACCGCATTACGCCTTAACCTTAACCTTCACCTTAAGCCTTAACCTTCTCGTCCGCCTTCGCCAGCTCCGCAAACGCCTCCTCGCCGATGACCTCGCGCAGCTTCGCCGCCTTCGCGCGGTACTCGCGGCCGATGTCGGTGTCCTTCGGGCAGTACTCGTTCAGGGCCTCCAGCGCGCTGGCTGCGCTGCGCTTGTCGCCGAGTGCGAGGAAGCACTCCGCCGCATGCAGCTGCGGCTTCGGGTTGTCGAGCTTCAGGAACGAGCAGTATCCGTAGGAGACAGCTGCGTTCTTGAAGTCCTTGAGCGCCTGTTGCACGGCGCCGAGCCCGAACCAGTATTTCGCGTTCAGGTGGTCGAAGAGGACGAGGAACTGGAAGAGCTTGTGCGCCTCTTCGTACTTGCCGGTCTGGTAGTAGCTGAAGGCCAACGAATAGACGGCCTCCAGCTCATCGTTCGTGACACCCTTCAACTGCTTCATGGTGGACGCGTTCTCAATGAGGGTCTTCACGCCGGCGGCGATCTCAGCTGAATCAATCTTTTGCATTTTGTTTTCCTTTCTTTAAGTTTGAAAGTTTGAGAGTTTGAGGGGTTGAGAGTTACGCCTCGACCTTCATCTGGGATTCGTCAAGGATCGCGCGAATCTGGTCGTCGATCTTGTCGAGAGACTCCCTTATGACGTTTCCGATGTCGGTCTCCACTTCCTTCTTTGCCTGCTTCACGCGGACGCCGAAGCGCTCCTCCCTGTCATCCACCGATGACGATGAAGCGGTCTCGCTCGCCGCGACGCGCAGCGCGTTCGCGACTTCGTTCAAGGTGGTCTTGGCGATCGCCTGGGTACATTCCGCAATCTTGACGTCGATCCCGGCGATCTTGGCGTTCACGGACGCGATTGCTTCGTTGATCTGGTCGAGCTTCTGCTGCTCCTGGGCGCGCTGCTCCTTAAGCTTCGCTACCTGCTCGCGATGGTCCTCGCCGTCCTGCACGGCCTGCTTGATGGCATTCTCGAGCGCCGCGATCTGCACGTCGAGCGCGGCGATGCGCCCTTCGGCCGCCGCCTTCCCGGACGTGTAGCCGGCGAGTTCGCCCTCGGCCGTGGCCTTCTCGCCGTCGAGCTTCTCGATCTCGATGATGCTCTCCCGCTCTTTCTCCGAAATGCGGTCGGACATGGAGTCCAGGACGGTGGAGAGGATCGAGATGCGCCGCTGCGTCACGCTCATCTTGGTTTCGTTGGTCTCGTTCTTCAGCTGCGCGACGAGCTTTTCAAGGTCAGACATGCTTCCAGACAAGACCCTTACGTTCTCGCCGTCAAGCACCGGAGCCACCTGCTTGTCCTGCTGGACGAACGGGTTTTCCGCCGTCTTGGTTTCCTGCGTCGCAACCGCCGCACCAGTCGACGGGCCGAATTTGATCTCTGTAGTCATGGTAGTTTCTCCTGTTGTTTCTGTTTGCTTTTGCCTTGACTACACCTCAGAGCTGAAAAGGTTTCATCATCAGACCAAATTTTCTCTGTCTCTCCGCAAGTTCGCCGTCGGGCGAGTCCGACGCGAGGCTTGTGGCGCGCGACTCGTCCATAGTCTCTCGTCTCACGTCTTCGAGCACCTCCGCATCCTCAACCGACTCCTCTATCGGATCAAGCCCTCGCCTCGCAAGTTCGCGGTTCACCGCCTCGCGCTGCTCCGGCGAGAACCTGAAGTTCATCACCTGCTCGCGGGTCAGGCCCTGTTTCTCGAGCATGCGATCAGTCTCGGCGATGCGCAGCCGTGTCGCCTCCACAAGTCTCTCGGAATCCGCAATCGTCTTGCGGATGCGCGCGAGATACGCCTCGGTGTCGCTCTGGCTGTCAGCCATGCGAACGCCTCCTTGCCTCTTCGGGCACGCCTTCGCGTTGCTCCGAGAAGCCGCTTTGGACTATGCTCGATACAGTTGTTTTCATTGCTCCCTCCTGCAAAGGCACACCTTGTGCATGAGAAGACATCTTGAAGTATAGCACTTCTATACGTCGGATTCAAACACGACGTGATTTTTTTAAATTTTAACTTTTCAGGAATCTTGCCTCTGCACGGACGGCTCAGCCGCGATCCACAGCGTCCATCAGCCCGCGGAAATACCCGACAGACGCCGGAATCCATTCCGGGTTCTTCGGGAATGCGTTGGCGAGCTCGATGCCGCATGCGCCCGCGTAGCCCACATCGGCAAGCGCCTTCACGACGCTGAAGTAGTCGATCGCGCCATCCGCCGAGTTCGTCCCCGAGCTGCCGTTCTTCGGGTCGGAGATGTTGCGGAAGTGGCAGTCGAAGAGACGGGCGGCGTACTTGCGGATCTCGGCGGCAGGGTCAAATCCGTCCGCGAACGTGTAGGCGATGTCCATGCAGAGGCCCATCCGCCTGTCGAGATCCTTCACCACCTCCCAGACGTCCGTCGGCGCGCCGAAGAGCGTCGGCACGCCAGTCGCCGGGTTGCGGCCGTGGTTGTGGATCGCGAACTTCAGGTCGTAGCGCGCGCAGAGCTCCGCCACCTTCGCGCACAGCTCCGGCGACTGGCAGCGCTTCTTCCAGCCCGTGCTGCCGTCGGGAGCCGGCTTCCATGGCACGCCAACGACGGTCGGCACGCCAAGCGCCGCCGCGTAGTCGAACGCCCACTTCGCCTCGTCCTCCGTCTGCATGTAGATTGGCCCAACGCCGTACGGCGTCACGCCATGGTCGGCGCACTTCTTGCGGAACACCTCGATCTCCGCGGACGTCGACGTCAGCGGCAGGTGGAAGTCCTTCACGCACAGGTCGCGCACCCCGAACCGCTCCAGCGCCTCGAGCGTCTCGTCTATCTTGAACTTGTTGTAGGTGTAGCCTGCCATGCCCAGGCGGAAACGGACCTTCCTGCTGGCCACACCCGCCCCGGCCGCCTTGGCGGCGGTGGGGCCACAGCTGGCCGCCATGGCCAGCGAACCGACTGCAAGAAAAGAACGGCGTGTCATCTTCTGCATCCTTACTTGATTGTATCTGAAAACGTTTAGAGGCGCCGTACCTTTCTCACGACATCCCATGCGGCGTTTATTTCCGCCATGGATCTGGTGGCTTGCGCAATCATGCCCTCGGGCACGCCCTCAGCCTTTAGCCTGTCGGGGTGATACCGCATGGCAAGCTTACGGTATGCCGCCCGGACGGCATCGTCCGAATCCGACGAGGCGCACCCCAATCGCGCGTACGCCCTCTCCAGCTCTGATTCCTCGCTGCGGCGTCCGCCGGCACTTCCTCCGCCGCCCCCGAAATACGTCCGCTTGAAATACTGGTACAACAACGTGTCTATCTTGAGCGGGCCGACGGCTCGACGGAGCAGCTCGTCTTCGTTGGCGTCCAGGACGCCATCCGCCGCGGCGACTATCCACAGCATCTCGTAGACGAGAGTCCTCGTCTCGTCTGCCACGATGGAGGCGAATCGAGAGGCGCAGTCGTGGAACGCGGAGAACGAATACGCGCGCACGCTGTTGAACGCGCGCACGCATACCTGGTACTCCTCCTCGGAAAGGCCCAGCGAACGCAGGCACTTGCTCGCCACGTTGACCTCGTTCTCGCTGATGCGCCCGTCAGACTTCGAGATGAATCCGAGCATCTTGCCGAAGCTCTCCAGGATGACGTCCCGGAAATAGCCGGAATTGCGACGCCGAGCAGACTGCTCGCGCCGCCTGCTTTCCTTGCTATGGTACGTCCACATCCAGATTATGGCGCCCCAAAACAATATGTTCCACAATAATCCCATGTTGCAACCAAATCAAAGCGCGTCACATGCCAACCTGCGCGCACGAGGAATTCCTGGCAGCCTGAAGAGTGTTCCAGAGGAGCATCGTGATCGTCATAGGCCCTACGCCGCCAGGGACCGGCGTGATAGCCGACGCCACCGCCGCGCAAGAGGCGAAGTCCGCGTCGCCGCACAGGCGGTAGCCCCTAGGCTTCGTCGCGTCAGGCACGCGGTTCACGCCAACGTCGATCACAACGGCGCCAGGCTTGATCATGTCGCCTGTGAGCGTGTTCGGCCGCCCGGCCGCGACCACCACCACGTCGGCGGTCCGCGTGTAGGCGGCGATGTCTGGCGTGCCCGTGTGGCAGAGCGTCACCGTGGCGTTCGCGCTCGGCCCCTTCCGCGCGAGGAGCGCGGCCACGGGCTTGCCCACGATGTTGGAGCGGCCTATCACGACGGCATGCTTGCCGGATACGTCCATGCCCGCCGTCTCGATCAGCTTGACGATGCCGTGCGGCGTGCATGGCAGGAAGCAGTCGTCGCCGATGAGCATCTTGCCCACGTTGACCGGCGTGAAGCCGTCCACGTCCTTCTCCGGCGCGATGGCGTAGATCACCTTCTTCTCGGATATCCCCTTCGGAAGAGGCAGCTGCACGAGGATGCCGTGTATGGCAGGATCATCGTTGAGCGCGCGCACGCGCGCGAGGACCTCGTCCTCCGTAGCGTCGGCCGGAAGGCGTATCTCCACCGAATGCATTCCCGCCTCGCGCGACGCCTTCTCCTTCGCCGTCACGTAGCTCACGCTGGCCGGGTTGTCGCCCACGAGGATCACGGCGAGTCCGGGCGTGACCCCCTTCTCCGCCTTAAGTGCAGCCACGCCTGCCGCGATCTCGGCGCGCGTTGCCGCCGCCAGCTTCTTTCCGTCTATTATGGTTGCGCTCATGCGAAGATTATACCAAATCCATTCGGGTCAGCGGCGGCGGATCGCGGACAACTTCACAATGGCGGCGAACAGGAGGATCAGCACCCCCGACCACGCGCCGAACTTCAGCCACCCGTCGCGGTCGAGTCCGGTCACCACCACGTTGCCAGGCGTGCGTGCGGCGCCGAGGGTGTCGAGACCTGCAAGCCAGGCCACGGAATTGAGGAAGAAATCGCGGTTGGCGTTCCCGCGCATGGCGAGGGAGCCGTTCGAGACGAACGTGCCGTCGCCGATCACGACGATGCGCGTGGGACGCAACGCGAGGTCGGGAGCTTCGCTGCCTCCGCGTTCCAGCGCGACAGCCAGCGCAAGGGGGCCGCGCGGCTCGGTGGCCGAATCGAACGTCCACGGGCGCACGGAAACGTCTGTCTCGCCCCAGGCGGACTCGTCCGTCTTCGCGAGCGCCGTGAAGCCGGCCGGATCGCGTTCCTCCGTCGGCACAAGCGGCGCCGCTCCCTCGAAGATCATGGTGCCGCCCCTCAGCGGGGCCGTGATCCGATGCTCGGCGAAGTCGGTCACCACCACGTCCGCGCCTGAGAGCGTGCGCGGAGACACGACGGTGAACGGCAGCATCTTCACTCCCCAGTCCGCAAGCAGCCCGTTGACGCCCGCGTTCGGGACGCCTACGGCCAGCACCATCATGCGCCCGCCCGCTTCAAGATAGCCCTGAAGACGCTTCTGCTCCAGGCGCGAGAACGGCTCCCGCGCGGCGGCCACCACGAGCACGGCACAGTCCGTCGGGATCGCCGGCGACTCGGAGACGTCCAGCGTCTTCAGGCGGTACCCGTCCCTCCTCAGGTCGCGCGCCATGTCGCTCATGCCGGTCACGGCGTCGTACGAGTCGGGCGACGTCTCGCCGTGCCCCACTGTCCAGTATATCGTCTCGTGCGCCGTCGGCTGAGCCAGCTTCTGCAAGGCGCCGGCACACGCCTCCTCGCCAACGAACACGCTCCGCTCCGTCACGCGGACGCTTCCGTTGGTCGACGAGAACAGATCCGCCACGGAGACCCTCTGGCGGCGGCGCCCCTTCCTGAACACGATGGAACCTTCGGGCATGCCCTCCCTCACGAGGCTGGCGGCCCTTCCAACGTCCCAGCGGGGATCCACCCACTCCACGTCGAGCTTCGCGCCGCCTACCATGCGCGCCGTCGCCGCAAGCCCGCGGACGAGCCGCGAGACCGCCCTGCTCTCTGGAGACTTCGCCGCCAGGAAGCAGGTGACATCCACCTCCCCCTGCGTCTCCGCGAGGATCTGTCGCGTACGGGCGGACGTCTCCGAGTCCGCCGAGAAGAACCTCGAACGGCACGTCGAGCCGCACCGCCACCGCGATGACGCCGCAGGAGAATATCGCCGCAAGAACGATCACGCTCACCGTGGAGAAGCGGTACAGCCGAGCAGCCCGCCCGCGTATTCGCGCCGCCGCCACGATCTTCGAAGCCACGAACAGGCCAAGGCAAGCGAGCACGACATAGAACACGACGGTCGCCGTGCTGAAAAGGCCAGTAGAAAGGTCGATGATGTGCGCGTCAAGCGGCATCTCCGCAAAGCGCGCGCGCAGCACCGGGAACCAGGCGACGCCTGCCATGAACACCGCATTCGGAAGAGCCAGCACAAGCGCCAGCGTGGCTACGGCAGCGACAGCCGCGTGGCGGGTGCAAGCGCTCGCGCACAACCCGAGCGCGCACCAGGCGGCAGACTGCAGCATCAGCGCGAAGAACGCAGGCAGAAACGCAACCGTCGACATCTTTCCCGAGAGCGCAGGCGCGCAGGAAGGCAGCACGAGAAGCGGCATGAGAAGGTAGACGGCAAGCGCGACAGCCGAGAGCGCCAAGGCACCAAGGAACTTGCCCACGACAACGTCCCTCTCGCGGACAGGCGTGGCGAGCATCAGCTCCAGCCGCCCGTCCGCCCGCTCGTCCGCCACAAGGCGCATCGTCACCAGCGCCGCCATCACCGGCAGGAACGGAACCGCCGACAAGGCCCACAGCGCCGCCACGGGCACGGAGCCACCGTCGCCGCGCATGAGCGCGCGCACGAAGCCCACCCCGGAGAGCGCCAGAAAGGAGACAGTGCCGGCAAGCGCCGTCCACGAGATCCACAGCCGGGAGAACGTCCGGACGAACGTGACGCGGATCGTCCTCATTTCGCCCCCTGCCCTTCGTGCTTCGCCGCCGGCAGCAGAAGCGCCTTCACCCCTGCAGCTGTCTTTGCGCCCAACATCCTGCCGTGCTTCAGGACGAGGAACTTGCCCGCGTGCGCCTCCAGCTCGTCCAGCTCGTGGCCTGACACGATGACGGCGGCGAATGTGGCGACTGCGGCAAGTATGCGCCCTATCGAGACGCGCGTGACGGCGTCGAGGCCCGCAAGCAGGTCGTCAAACAGGAGGATGCGCGGTCTCAGCAGCAGGGCGTCGGCCAGCGCGACCCGCTTGCGAAGTCCCTGGGAAAGGCTCCCGATGCGCGCATCCGCCCAGTCGCGCAGCCCGCATATGGAAAGAGCCTCCTGCACGCGGTGGCGGATCTTCTTCGCCATCTCCCCCTTCAGGTGGGCGCGGTAGGTGAGATAGGCCTTCACGGACATGTCCGGCTCCGCCGGCGCGTTCTCGGGCAGATATCCCATCATGCGGTGGTAGCGCATGGAGTTCCTGAACGCGTCCTGCCCGTCCACCAGCACGGTGCCTGACGACGGCAGAATGACGCCCGCAAGAATCTTCATCAGTGTCGTCTTCCCGACGCCGTTCGCGCCCACGAGCGCAGCGACCTCGCCCGGCGCCACGGAAAACGTCACGTCGTCGAACAGGGAGGTCTTGCCCCATGAGAACGAGATGTTCTGGACATCCAGCATCGGTCGGAGTATTCCGATGTCACTTGTAGAAATTGCCCATCGCGCGGAACTTCGCGTAGCGCGCGTCCACCAGCTTGTCCACAGGCACCTTCGCGAGCTCCTTCAGCGCCGCGACGACCGCCTTCTTCACCGCGAGCGCCGCCGCCTTGTGGTTGGTCTGCGCGCCGCCCGCGGGCTCGGGAACGATCTCGTCCACCGCGCCGAGGCGCTTGAGGTCCGTCGCCGTGATCTTTAGCGCCTCCGCCGCTTCCGGCGCCTTCGCGCCGTCGCGCCAGAGGATGCCCGCGCACCCTTCGGGGGATATGACGGAATAGACCGCGTTCTCCATCATGAGGATGCGGTCGCCAACCGCGATCGCGAGCGCGCCGCCGCTGCCGCCCTCGCCCGTCACGACCACCACGATGGGCGTCTTCAGGAGAGAGAAGAACTCGAGCGACTTCGCGATCGCCTCGGCCTGCCCGCGCGCCTCCGCCGTGTCGCCGGGATACGCGCCGGGGGTGTCCACGAACGTGACGATCGGCAGGCGGAACTTCTCGGCCAGCCTGGCGAGGCGCATCGCCTTGCGGTAGCCGTCCGGGTTCGCCATGCCGAAGTTCGCCTCCACGTTCTCCTCCACGGTGGCGCCCTTGTGGTGGCCGAGAACAAGGCATTTCGCACCCCCGATCGTGGCGAAGCCCGCGATGAGGCCGCGGTCGTCGTTCACCAGGCGGTCGCCGTGCAACTCCTCGAAGTCGCTCGCGATGTACTTGAGGAAGTCCATCAGGTGCGGGCGCTTCGGATCGCGCGCCAGCTTCACCCTGTCCATCGCCGTCACCTTCTTCTTCACTGCCATTTCGCTTCTCCTTGTCCCAAACTCTTTCGTGTATTTCGTGTATTTCGTGGTTAATTTCATAAACCTCAGATTGCCTTGCTCTCTCCGACGAGCACGGCGAGAGCCGTGATGTCGTCGGACTGCTCGGCGCCCGCCGTAAAGGCGTCCAGCTCTCGCTCCATGTTGTCAACAAGGTCGGCCGGCGCGTCCTTCGCGTGCGCTGACGCGAACGCCAGCAGCCGCTTCTCGCCGTACTGCTCGTGGTCCGCCCGCTCGGCCTCGGTGACGCCGTCTGTGTAGACCAGCAGCATCGTACCTGGATCGAACGACGTCTTCTGCATCGCGTAGGCATATCCGGCCATGATCCCGGCGGCGACGTTGCGCTTCGCCGCCAGGAACTCCGCGCCGCCCCCGGGACGCACGACGACGAGCGGCGTATGCCCCGCGTTGCAGTACTCCAGCCGCCCGGAGGCCAGGTCCAGCCGGCCCACGAACAGCGTCACGAACATGCACGTGTCGTTGTCCCTGCATAGGAGCGCGTTGATGCGGGCGACGATCTCGTCCGGCGGCAGCCCCATGTCCGCCGCCATGCGGAAGCCGGCGCCTGCCAGGAAGGTGAACAGCGCCGCAGGGATGCTCTTGCCCGACGCGTCGCCCACCGCGAAGTAGAGCAGGCCGTCCTTCTCCTGGAAGTCGTAGAAGTCCCCGCCGACCTCCCGCGCCGGCCGCAGGATCGTCCCGAGGTACGGCGGCACCTTGCGCTTCAGCACGCTCGACTGGATCGTCCGAGCGATGCCCAGCTCGCTGCTGAGCCGCTCGTTGGCCACCGTCGCGCGCTGGAGCCGCGTCGAGAACGACCACGAGACGAAGAAGATGAGGCCCAGGCCGATGACAGAGAACACGGCGATCCGCCAGACGAGGCTGCGCGCGCCCTGCAGGATGTTGGCCAGCGGGCAGACGAGCTCCACCGTCCAGCCGTTGCTGGCCTTTCCGGCGATCTTCACCGTGTCGGTCGCCGTCGCGGCATCGTCGGGAGCCGCGACGAGCGGCTTGCCTTCCTGCGAGAAAAGGACCGCGTAGGAGTCCGAATACGGCTTGATCCCCGCCACGTGGTGCGTCAGGTCGTCGAGCGAGACGTCTGCGGTGAGCACGGCGTAGACCGTCCCGTCCCGTTTGACGAGCGGGACGGAATAGGTGCACATCATCACCTCCGCGCCGCCCTCGTCGAAGTACGGTTCGCACCAGGAGGACTTCTTCGACTCTTTCGGGATGCGGTACCAGTCCATGCCATGGTACTTGAACGTCTCGCCGCCCTGCTGGATGCGCTTGATCGCGCCCGTCCCGTCCTTGTAGGAAAAGGCCGAATAGTAGTACCCCTTCGACGGGAAGAAGTTCGGCTCGAAGGCGATCGTGCTGCCGACGATGAACGAGTTGTTCTGCACGAGCTCGCCCGTGATCTTGAACATGTAGTCTGGATCGGATAGCCGCTCACCCACGATCCAGGCCGAGTTCTCCACCGCGCTCTCGACCGACGCCATCAGGCGGTCGATGCGGCCGACCGTCGCCTTCACGACGTTCTCGACAGTGCTGCGCGCCTCGTTCTCCATCATCTTCGACGTGCTGAACGCGACGAAGGCGGAGATGCCAAGGAAGAGCGCCGCCGTGACGGCGACGATCGCAAAGTTGATTCTCTCGACCGGTTTCATGTTCGCGAAAGGTTAGGCGGCGAATCCGAAGTAGCCCAGCATCTTCACGATGAATGGCTTCAGGTCCTTGCGCTCGACGATCTTGTCGATGAACCCGTGCGCCTTCAGGTATTCGGCGCTCTGGAAGTCTGGCGGGAGCTTCTGGTGGATCGTGTTCTCTATCACGCGCCGTCCCGCAAATCCGATCAGCGTCTTCGGTTCGGTTATGTTGATGTCGCCGAGCATCGCGAAGGAGGCCGAGACGCCGCCTGTCGTGGGGTCGGTGAGCACGCTGATGTAGGGAAGGCCCGCCTCCTTCACGCGACCGACGGCCGCAGAGGTCTTCGCCATCTGCATGAGCGAGAGGATGCCCTCGTGCATGCGTGCGCCGCCCGAGGCTGAGCAGATCACGAGCGGGCGGCGCTCCGCGATCGCCTGCTCGCATGCGCGGGCGATGCGCTCGCCCGTGCCGGTGCCGAGGCTGCCGCCCATGAAGGAGAAGTCCATCACGCCGAGCATCACTGGGATGCCGCCCATTGTCGCCGTGCCCATCACCACGCTCTCGGCCTCGCCGCTCTTGGAGATCGTGGCGTCGATCTTCGCCTTGTACGCGCCGGAGGCGTCATGGAAGTCGAGATGGTCGGAATAGCTCACCTCGCGGAACACCTCGCTGAACGAACCCTCGTCCGCGAGCTGCGCTATGCGCTGCCGCGCGCCGAGCCGCCCGTGGTAGTTGCACGTCGGGCAGATCGCGTTGTTCTTCTTCCACTCGTCCTTGGGAATGTAGCTGCCGCAGCGCGGGCACACCTGCCACAGCGCCTTGGTTGGCGGTATCTTGGCCGCCACGTCGCTCTTCTTGAACCATGCCATATTGCTAATGCTCCTTTCGCGGAAACGCCCTATTTTACCACATCGGCGCGACGCGTTCAATCCGCGTCGCGCAGAACGCGCAATCTGGGTCAGCACACCACGCGCAGGCCGTCGTAGGCGGGCCTGACGGGCCTCGGCAGGATGCGCAGCCACTCGGCATGCGTGAGGTCGTGGCACATGTGCGTGATGTAGCCGCGCCGCGGAGCGATGCGCTCCATGTAGGCGGCCATGCGCTCGAGATTGAGGTGGGTGGGATGGAAACGCACGCGCAGGCAGTCGACGATCATCACGTCTACGCCGCGCAGACGCCTCACCACGCAGTCCGGCATCTCAAAGCAGTCCGGCACGTACGCGGCGCGCTTCCCCTCCGCCTCTATCAGGTACCCGTTCGTGCGCGGTCCGCCGTGCTCCACGGGAAGCGGCGTCAGCTTCGCCGAGCCGATGCGGAAGGCGCGCGTGACGGGCCGGAAGTCTATCATCGGACGGTACAGGCCAAGAGCGTTCGCCTTCGTGGTGATGTAAGGGAAAAGGCGGTGCATGGATTCCACCGTCTCGGGCGCGGCGTAGCAGCGCAGCACCTTCTTGCCGTTCAGCGTGTTGAAACGGCGCACGTCGTCGAAGCCGCCGATGTGGTCCATGTGCGCGTGCGTGAGCACCACCGCGTCCACCTTGGTGATGTTCAGCTCCAGGCAGGCCAGGCGGAACTCCGGCGGAGTGTCTATCACGAACGCCGTATCCCCAGCGCGCACGTACACGCCGGAGCGGCGCCGCTTGTCTCTAGGGTCGGAGGACCTGCACGTGTGGCAAGGGCAGCCGATCTGCGGCACGCCCACGGACGTGCCGGTGCCGAGAAAATGTATCTGAAGCGACATGATCAGTCCCCGTTGCCGAGGGCACGGAGCCAGGCCGGGATCCGGTTCGGGCGCGGCTGGGGCGCGGGCGCCTCGGCGCCGTCCGTCAGGCGCACAAGATCGGCAAGGATGTTCAGCGCCTCGGTCAGCACGATGTCGTTCTTCCGCGCCTCCTCGTCCGACTTCTCGTCCTTCGCCGACTCGGAGGATTCCGTCTCGTCGATTTCCTCCACTCCGTCAGCCTCGTCGAAGACGTCGCGGTCCTCCTTCATCATCTTCTTGCGGGCCGACCGCTCCAGCGGCACGGTCTTTCGCTCGGACGCCTCGCGGCACAGTTTCACTAGCTGCAAGCGGCGCGACCACTCCGGCGATGACTGCGTCCGCTTCATGGAAAGCTCCTTCAGCGGCTCGACGTAGCGCCCCATGTCCCATATCGGGTCGAACGAGGCCGGCTCGACGCGCGACCACGGCAGCGCGTTCGGGAGCTTGTCCTCGCCCACGTCGGTGCGCTCGTCGATGGCCGACGGCAGGCGGATGTCGCTCGCCACGCCCTTCACCTGCGTCGAGGAGCCGTTGATGCGGTAGAACCGCGCTGTTGTGATCTTCATCGACCCGTTGTCCGCGCGCCCCATCGGCAGAACGGTCTGCACCGTCCCCTTTCCGTGCGACTGCGTGTCGCCGGCGATTATGGCGCGGCCGGTGTCCTGCAGCGCGCCAGCCACGATCTCGGAGGCCGACGCGGAATGGCGGTCGATCAGCACGATCAGCGGCTTGCGCCACGCGAAGGTAGGCTGGTCGGGGAACGTCGGAAGCACGTATATCTGGTTCTTCTCGCGTATCTGCACCACGGGGCACTGCTCGGGGTTCGGCCGGACGAACAGCGCCGTCAGGAGCACGGCCTCGCGGAGCGATCCGCCGCCGTTCCCGCGAAGGTCGAGCACCATGCCGTTCGCTCCCTCCTCGTTGAACCGCGCCACCCACTTCGCCACGTCGAACGAGCAGGAGCGGTAGCCCGGCTCGCTTGGCCGCTTGTCCATCGTACCGTAGAACGCCGGCAGCTTCACGTACCCCATCACGTTCGTGACGCCGTTCAGTACGACCTTCTCCACGCGGCCGGTCGCCGCCTGGTCCTCTAGCTTGATCTCGTCGCGGATGATGGGCACCTTGCGGCGCGAGGCGCCGTTCTTGTCTGTGACCTCCAGCACCACCTTCGTGTCCTTCTTGCCGCGGATCTTCTTGATGGACTTGCGCATCGGCTTCCACACGACATCCTCGATAGGGCCGTCGCCCTGTCCCACGCCCACGATCTTGTCGCCTTCCTTGATGCTGCCTTCGCGCGCCAGCGGTCCGCCCTTCATGACCTCCTTGATCTCGAGAGCGCCGTCGTCCATGGACTGCGAAAGCACCGCGCCTACTCCGCAGAGCGAGAGGTTCATGTCCATGTCGAAGTCGTCCTTGCTCATCGGCGCCATGTACGCGGAGTGCGGGTCGTAGGCCATCGACGCCGCCAGCAGGTAGCGCTCCAGCACCTTCTCGTCGTCCAGCTCCGTCAGCACCCACGCGAGGTAGTGCCGATACTTGTTGACCATGTTCTCCTTAGGCGTCGGCTCGGGCTTCTCGACGCTCTCGACGGCGTTCGTGGAACCGAGGTCCACCTCGACGCTGGTGACGCCTTGATTCTTGTCAGGACTTGGGGTACTGGCCGACCTGCCCTTCTTCTTTGCGGCCTTCTTTCTCGGCTTCTTGCCCGCCGCCTTCTCCTCGTCGTCAAGCTCGCGGCTCAGGATCTGGGCAAGCAGCTCGTTCTTGATGCGCTTGCGCCATATCTCGTCGCGCTCTTCGCGCGTTGCCGGCCATGGCGCCTCCTTGCGGTCGAACTGGCACTCCTCCTGCACCGAGAAGTCGAACTCCGTCGTCTCCAGCATGTTGGTGACATAGTTCACGCACTCCTCGAGACGATGGACGAACACCTTGTGGATATCGTACGCGAACGACACGTCACCGCGCCGGAGCGCGTCGCCGATGCGAAGGCGCAGCGGCTCGAACCTGTCCAGATCCGACTGCAGGAACACGCAGTGCCCGTAGTCGTACATCGTAACCAGGTTGGTCCAAGCACGCTGGGAGATCTCCTCGCCCAGCGGCTGCTGCGTCACGTGGTACGTGGGCAGCATCCCCGCGACCTTGCGCGCGATGCGGCCGTAGTGCTCCTGCGGCTTGATGTCGAGGTTCGCCACCGACGGCGCCTCTTCGCCCCACGCAAGCGACGAAACCATCGCAACCGCCGCAAGCTTCAGCACGCGAATTCTCATAATTTCACCCTTCACCTTAAACCTTCACCTTCACCTTTAACCTTCACCTTTCCCCCTTCACCTTCACCTTTCACCTTTCACCCTTCACCTTTCACCCTCAAACGCATGTCTCCATGAGCTGCGCCAGGCGCTCAACATCGCTGTCCGACAGCACCTTCGGCCGCGACTGCATCCACGCCGTCACTTCGCTCGCGTTCATCACCACGGCCGTCCCGACCATCTGCTGCGCACCCGCAAACGTGTCAGAGGCGAAGCACAGCACCGGCATCACGTCGCCCTTCTCCCACCCTGCGCGCTTCAGCGCCGCCTTCACCGCCACGGCCTCGCGCGTGGCCTGCGTCACCGGCGCGCGGTCCGGCAGGGAGCCGTTCAAGAGTATCTCCCCCTCCTCCACCGTCACGCTCCCGCGCCAGCTCTTCGTCTCGACCGAGAACACTCCCGCCGGCCCCGCCACGACGTGGTCCACGTGGTGCCCGCCGGCTACGAAATCGTTGAACACGTGCCATCCGCCGGGCAGCGTCGCCAGAAGCGCCGCCACGCGCTCCTCGCCGCGCGCTCCCTTGAAGAAGGACTCCACCCGCCTCAGGCCCTTCCGCCACAGGACCATCGTCGCCACTAGCGACAGCACGAAGAGCGCCGCGAAGACGAGCGTGTACTTCCCCATGGCCAGAGCCGCCCCGAACGCCCCGAGGGCGACGAAGCAAAGAAACAGCGGCCACAGGGACAGCACCGTCCCGCGCACCTTAGCCCACTCTCCGGGCATACCATGTTGTATCGCGTTCATAGTTCACCTAGGCCCCGCGCCAGCGACGCCACTTTGCGAATGGGCGTTATTGTAGCAGAATCCCGCCGCCCTGCAAAGGAGATTCCATCGTACTTCAGGCGATCTTCACAAGATCGTTGTCGCATTCCGCCGCAATGCGGTGGCGGATTTCACGCACTTCGTCTTTCAACGCAGTATCAGACGCCCAATGGACGGGCGAAAGCGAATGCCATGTATAGGTGACTAACATCGAGACGGCATTTCATTTTATGGCAGGGACACATCCACCTTGAAGAATCGATGCGTTGAGTTGGTCGGCGAGACGAATTCATCCACAGGGGATGACGCCCCCTTTATCTCGTATCGACGCCGCCCTGATAGGTCTGGCGACCATCGAATGACAGGAAGCCCGTTCAAGACTGAGATTGTAGCTGTAAACACGTTTGTCGTGTTTTTGGGGTCTGTCCCCGCAACATAATCGTGCCAAACTGCCGCCGATGTGCCGGATGCCGTAGTCTTGCCAGTCGGGCGCGCCAACACGTTCCTCATGGCGGCATCGTCCGCGCCAAGCACTACAAGACCGTTTTTCGTAAGCCATGACCCTGCGTCGGTACCCGCCACCTTTTGCGGGACGTTTACGGGCGCGATGACCGCGCCATGCGCAAGTACCGCAACTGGCAGCGTCTGCAATGGAACGAGTTCGCCGCCATCCGTCACAGGACGCGCCGCCGCGTCGTCCCAATGGAACGTCCATGCGTCGCCCTCGAATGTATGGCTCTTCGTAACAGGTGTCCAGTCCACGACGTCAAATACCGAAACGGACACCGGCACGAACGAAAGCTCCACGACCGGGCGCACCTTCAGATCGAGACTGCGTATGCCTTCATTCGCCCCCACTTCAGCATCGGCTCGCACCCCGGCGTCCGCCGAGAGCGCCAGTACCGTTGCCGCCAGGCTTCCGCCGAGAACGTCCCACCCGAGCGCGGCACCGATCTCAAGCCCGGCGAAGATCGTGGCGTCGGCAAACGCGAGCGGACAATGCACGTCGCGTTCCCTGTCGAAGTCCTCAAGCACCGCGCCGCCGATATGCGAGACACTTCCCCTGTCGTAGAGGATTCCCTTTGCATAGCGTCCCCGCGCGGTCAGCGCAAGGTCGGCGCCGACGACTGCAGACGCCTTCACCTTCGGCCCGGCCCAGAGCATCAGCGGCGGCGTTCCGAAGTCGGTCGTCGCGGGAATCTCCTTTTCGAGAAGTCCCTGCGGCGTCCGATTGCTAGTCGCGAGATCAACCCCGAAAGTCCCCGCGACGCCACCATAGAATCGCCGTACCTTGCCACCGCGTATGTCGACCGAGAACGCGAACGCAAGCGCGTTCGTAAGGCGCAGGTCGAGCCTCGCCGCATCGCCCATCGCGATAGCGAACTCGTTAGAGACATCGGGGAGCGAATAAATCTCAGACGACTGCGTGCCGCCCTTACGCGCACGGACAAGAGACGAAAGACTCAGCACGGAGTAGGCGTCCGTAAGCGGACACGGCGCGACCTCGACGCGGAGCGTCCCATCGTCCAGCCCGACCACCTTCATCGCCTTGAGCGGTGCATACGCCTTGAGGTGGAGTATGATCACCGAGCCTTCCGCTATCGCGGCCGGATTCTCGCCGTTCGACCTTAGCACGAGAACGGAACCGGAATCCTCAACGACTGAATACGGACACTCCGCCGCGCCTACCAAGACCGTTCTTGCGACGTACTGGGCGTCCGGCGCATCCCAGACGCGCACGGCATCCGCGATGGAGTACGACGCCGTCTCGCCGTCCGCGTAGGTCACCGCGACCGACACGGCATGCGTTCCCTCATCGGCGAATGTTGCGACTGGCGAAAGGTCCCGAGAGTCCACAATGCCGTCTGCGTCGAAATCCCATTCGCAGGATGCGACTCTGCGTCCATCTCCAAGGACGACGAAACCAGTGGTGAGCGGCTTTGGCCCCGCCGGAAGGACGGCGGCGAAAGGCGGACACTCCGATGCAGAGGAATCGCGCAGCTTCGCAGCAGACGCCGGCCGTGCGGGCTTTGTCGCGTCAACGAGCGAAAGGGAAACGCTGTGATGCGCGGATGCCGCGAATAAGAACGTCAGTTCGCCGCCTGCCGACGGAGGGAGGTCGGACGGCGTGGCCAGGCAGAGGCGTGCCCCGCCCGACGAGAACTCCGCATCGCCTGTAGCCGACAGGACGAACATGGGCGCGGCAAGTGCGGTTGACGCAAGGCGGTTGGAATAAACAATTCTTCCAGCCGCGATTTCGCCAGGATACACATATGGCGGAAGTTCAAGATGCGCCGCAAGGTTCGCCGCCGTCGGTTCCACGACACTCGAGGTCGGTTCGCCCGGCTCTGTGGGCGTCTCCGTTTCAACCATCCACGCTCTTCCGTCAATCGCCGGATAGTACGCAATGCGGAATCCATCGGAAGTCGACTCTCGTTCCGACTCCGGCAGTTCAAATCCGTTCAGCTTCGCCCGCTCGCGAAGTCTTGCGAGAAACGAGCCATATGTGATCGGAAATACGGCGTCCGAGAGAAGTCCGCGAATCTCCGTGCGTGAAACCCCGGTCTTTGTTGCGTCATTCTCCTTGTCGTCGTCCGTGCCGCCCATGACGCCTGCCCATTGCGCGACAGTGACGTCGAATACGGCAAGATAGAATGGTGTGGCAGCGGATTCATCTCGCTTGAACACGATGCGCATCTCGTAGTCAGCAAACGACCACCCTCCTTCTGGCCTTGCGGCTAGCGCGGTCATTTCACCAGTCGACAAATCTAGTTGCAGATAAGGAGCGGGGACCGCCGTTGTGGCGCCAATCGCCGTAGCACATGAAACAATCGATGCGATGCACAAGACCGTTCGCTTCGTCATGTTGATTTTCGATTCGCTTTTCATTATTCTCCTCACTAACCCCTAACGACTGCCACTAATTCACGGAAGTGCCACCCTCACTTTGAAGAATCGGTCTCCATCCTTCCGTTCATGCCATTCCCCGCCGAGTTCCCGGCAACCATAGATGGTATATCTGCGTATGGATTTTGTGCCGTTTTCGTTAAGGTCGGGATTCCATGTTATGACCGGTTCGCCATTCTCCCCTGCGGAAATCTCAGCGCTGAATACACTCTTCTCATCCGTTGGATTCGTGCCCGCAACGTATTCGTCCCATACTGTTATCGCTCTTCCGTCGGAATGCCTTTTGACGAACCCTGTCTCTATCGTTGCCGAAGCCGGATTCTTCTCAAATCCTGCCCGTTCATCTGCGGTAGGCAGTTCTGCCATGATGAGGCCATTCGCCCGCAGCCATCTGCCGTATTCGCTCGTCCCCGCCGCAACAGCCTTGCCGCCGGTGACGGTTGCAGCATAATCGACCTCTCCGCCACTATATGAATAGGAGCCGTTGGGAAGCCAGAGATGAACCTCTCCGTTCGCGTCTGAGACGATGAGATCCTGTCCGTAGCTCTCCGGCAATCCCGCAAACACGTATCTGCCGCCGGGCGTCAGATTGCCGGTGACGACGCGGCTTACGCGTTCGGTGGCGTTCGAGGGCGTCATCATGCCTGTGACATATCCGTTGGCGAGTATGGTCGAGCCGCCGGAGACGTAGAATCGGCGGTAGATCGAGACTGACTTGTCCTTGCCGCGCCCGATGTCCGGCGTGGAGCCGTCGCCCGCGCCGCCTTTCGCCCAGACGGTGCCGCCGTAGTTGAAGAAATGGCCTGCAGTGCCCTTGTAGCCTCCGCCGATGCCAGCCGCGTCAGTGCCGCCTGTTGCCCGCACGACGGCGTCATACACATCGACGCGCCCGCCCGATCCGCCGTTGCCTCCGCCGATGCCCGCGCCGTTGTAGCCCCCCGCCGCAACCACCGTGCCGCCGAGAATGCGCACCGTGCCGGATGCGTTGTCGCTTACGGATAGAACCCCTTTGTTGTAGCCGCCGCCGATTCCCGCCGCATGCTTGCCGCTCGTGCAGTTGAGTACCGCGCCCTCCGCACCGGAGATAGTCAGCGTCTTGCCGCTCGTCACGTGCAGGGCGGGACGGCTCTTCTTCTCTGAGTATGCGGTCGAGACAAGGGTATTCGTGCCGATCAGCATCATCTGCACGGGCGCGGTCGTCGATGTTCCGCAGTCGAACGCGCCGTAGTCCTCGTCGCTCGAGCGTATCGTAAGGCCGGACAGCACGACGTTGCACTTGTCGTAGGAATCGTCCGTCACGGCACACCGTATCGGCGTCGTGCCGGTTCCGCTTATGACGTATGGGCCGGAACCGCGCAGCACGATACGCCCGTCCGTAACGCGCCAATAGACGGCGGAACTTGAACTTTCGTATGAGGAATGTTCCTTTGTGGATATCCCGTTCACGTAGATCGCTTCCGCAAGGTCGGAAGGCTCAACGGCAGAGGCGTCCTTCACTTCGCTCCAGAATCTCATCGTGCTGCCGTTCTCCGAGAAGAGCGAGAGATTTATCTTCGATGCCGCGCCGTTCTCCCACCTCGCGCACGGCACGGATACGGAGTTGAACTGTCCTGCGTACTGATCCGCCGTGTTGTCGGCCTTCCAGGTGTCCTGATCGTCGCCGTTCCAGTGTCCCTTCACGTCTCGCTCGATCTCGTAGAGACCGTCCGCCTGCTCGACCGAGACCTCGTAGCTCATCCGGTTCGTGGCGTAGCCGTAGTCTGCGAACACGCTTGCGGTCGTGCGTTTCCCCTTTGTGTTGTCGCCCGCCTCGCTGCAGCGGTAGATGACGATACCCGAGCCTTTCAACGAGACATCCGTCCCCGTAGCCTGTCGGTTTTCTATCAGATAGTATTGTTTCTTGTCGGTTGGATGTGGGTATTTCCACACGTCTTGCAAATCGCATTTGACCGTAACCCACCCTGAAGTCGCCGGAAGCGTCTGCGGCGTAACCCAGCCGGCGGCGACTCGAAGGTAGGCGGAAAAATTCTGTGGATGGCGATCGTCAGTGCGTCCGCACATGAGGCACCAGTTGCCGATACCGTTGCCGAGGCCGCCCGTGTAGGCGTAGAGATCCGGGAAGTCGCAGATCATGTGTCCCGACTCATGGCAGAACGTGTGAATCGTCGGCGAGGACGTCACGGGCGAAATCTGGTAGTTGTAGAAATGGCACTGCTTGCCGCCGATTGTCACGTAGCACTTCTTGTACTGCGCCGATTTGAGGACGTACTGATGCGCCCAAAGCCCGTAGCTCCATGTCGTCGCCTCGGGGCCTGCGAAGAACACATTGAGAGCGAGTATCTCGCCAGACGAATTGGCCGTGGCCTGTTGGATGAGCGGCGCATACTCGGAGGTGTAGCGCGGATCGTTTGTCAGCGCGTCAAGCGCGTCGCCGATGAGGCGGCGTCCGCAGTCGCCGTTGTCCGTTCGCGGATCGTCGTACCATGCGCGCGGATGCGGAACCTTGATCCATCCGATGACGGCGTTCGTGTAATCAACATGTCCGCTCGTCGCTCTTGCGTAGAAATCCCTGACGGATGAGGCGTTGCCCCATCCGTTGAATTCGTCTCCATTGATCATTTCGCGGAGGCCGTCTGCCGTCACGTCGGGGTGAGCGGTCGCTGACAAAGTGTTCGTCTCTGCGCCGCTATCGTCAAGAAGAGGGAAGTCGATGAGCAGCGTCACTCCGACGATGCGTCCTGAGGTAGTATGAGACGGCGGAGCCTTCAGCGTGAGGGACGCGCTTGTCGCATTCGACGCCTTTTCCTTCAATACCGCCCATCGCGCTGCGATGCCCGTTTCCTCAGCCTTTGCTTCAAGGCGTTCAAGTGCGCGGTCGCGTAAGGTTTCGTCGTCCTCGCGCGGAGCGTATTCATAGTCGCAAGATTCGGGGTTGTACACGAGATTGCGCCCAGCCTCGTCCTCGAAATGCGCCGCATACTCGTCACCTTCGCCCCAGATGCGCAGCACCGATCCGTCCGGCCTGCGATGCTCAAACCACTTCGCGAACGGCGCGGCGTAAGCAACATCAATTGCCACAAGCGCTCCCAGTACAAAAGAAAGTCTATCGAGCTTCATGGCTTTTCCCTCAATGAAACGAAATTATTATTCCCGATGCCTTGGGCTTGGCCGTTCGTGTTGCCGTTGTCGCCGCCCCCGATACCGTAGCCGAATATATCCATTCCTTGTCAGAGAAGATGTATGTGCCGTTTGGAAGCCAGAGGTGGATCACGCCGCTTGCGTTCGCAATAAGCGTGTCCTGTCCATACTCGCCAAGTCCATTGAAGCTGCACCGTTCATTTGCGGAAAAACCAGGAACCGCTACGCGACACACGCTCTGTGAGCCATCCGTGGGCGCAGCCATGCCGTATCGGCTTCCGTTCACGAGCACCGTGCTTCCCCCCTTGACGATGAACGCAGGTGAACCGGACGATCCTGACTGCCCCGCGCCGATGTCGCCGCACGAACCGTCGTTGTTCGGCGTGCCTTTCGCCCATACCGTGCCGCCGTAGTTGTGGAATATTCCGCCGGCCTTCCCCGTGCCGCCACCGATCCCCGCGCCGCGTTCGCCCCCTGTAGCCGTGACGCATCCGCCGTACACCTTCACCGTTCCTCCAGCGGCTTCCTTGCCCCCACCGATACCCGCCGCGCGCGTACCGCCAGTGGCGGTCACCGTGCCGCCGTAGACATTCACAGTCCCGCCAGCGGCCTTGTTTCCACCGCCGATGCCCGCACCACCGTATGTGGCCGAGTACGTTCCGCCGGTCGCCTTGACTGTTCCGCCGTAGATGTTCACCGTTCCACCAGCACCACCGCTGCCACCGCCGATTCCTGCGCTGGCCATGCTGTCCGAGGACGAACCGCCGCCCTTTGCGGTGACCGTTCCGCCATAGATGCTCACCGTTCCGCCAGCAGCCTTGTAGCCGCCGATTCCTGCGCCTCCGGCGCCACCAGTCGATGAGATCGTGCCGCCGAATATGTTTATGGTTCCCGCCGCGCCCGTGCCGTTGTACGATCCGCCGATTCCAGTGCAATACGAGCCTGTCGCGGAAACCGTAAGCGAAGCGTCCTCCGTTATGTTCGTGATGTTGAGGGTCGTGCCGCTGCACACGTAGATGCCGGTCACATAGTTCTTCGAGTTGTTGCCTATCGTACTGGAACCCTTCAGCCGTAGGTTGACCGTCAACCCCGCTGTAATCTTTATCAGGTCCTGCTTTTTGTCCGATGCAGTCCATGTCACGTTGTCAAGGACTATCGTGCAGTTCTGCTTGACGTTGATGTACCCGGATGCCGTACCCGTTATGGTGAACGTTCCGTTTGCGGTGTTCAGCCCTACGCCGGACGAATAGGAAGTCCCGTTCACCGTTATGTCGGCAAGTGCCGACGAAGCAGCAAGAATCGCAGCGACAAAAGCGGTGGAAATGAATCTTATATGCATTGATTTGTTTTCCGAATCTAATTTCGCGGCTCTTTATAAGCCCCGCCGCGCCGAAGAAGGAAAATAGCGGGGCGGGGCTCAAGAATCGCAAGTCTCGTCAGAGCGCGGCCTTGAGCGTTTCCACCCAGGCGGCGATCTTGGAATCGGTCTGGTCGGCCTCGTTCGTGTCGTCGAGCTTCAGGACCTCGCCCACGAGCGTCGCGCCTGCGTCCTTGGCGGCGTTGGCGAGCGTATCGGCAGCCACGCAGAACGAGTCCGCGAACCCGACCGAATCGCCAAGACCGAACGCCGCGACTTTCTTGCCGGCGAAGTTGGCCTTCACGCCGTCGAGCTGCGCCATCCAATCGTCCTGGAGGTCGCCGACGCCCCACGTCGACGAGCCGAGAACGAGCATCTCGGCGTCGAACGCCGCAGCGTCGCCCGCGTTGATGTTGAACGCCTGCGCGCCAAGCGCCTCGGCGATCTTGCCTGCGACAGCTTCGGTCATCCCCGTCGTGCTGCCGTATATGACATGTACTTTATCCATTTCTTTCTTTTCCTTGTTGTTTAGCTTGCCCTCTTCAGGGAAATCATGCTGATGAAATCCTCCACCCCGTCTGCACGCTGCAACGCTTCACGGGCCTCCGTCTCGATTTGCGCATACTCTTTCATGCGCACAAGGGACTCATGCGCATCGCCGTACACGCGCCAGACGCCGTTGTGCACCGGCGTCGATGGTATGTTGCGCATGAATCCTGCAACATCCTTGAGCGGGTATCCGATGAAGATGCCCACCTCGTGCGGGAGATCGCACTCCCCTGCCCTGCGCACCAGATGCGCGAGCATGGATGACAGATGGCCGTCTGCGGTCGCCGTGGACGGCGACCCTCCCACGGGAGGGACGCGCTCCTGCGCGTCCGCAACCGGATAGCCCATGCGGGCCAGCCACATTGCGTTTCTTCTTTCAGAGAGCGTCGCCGCAAGCGTTTCCGAATCGTAGAACAGGACGAGCGAACTTTCAGCCTCCACCTTCAGCTCCACGTAGTCGAGTCCCAATATCCCATAGATGTCGCTTCGGTAAAGACACACGCGCAGCCCCTCCGCGTTGACTCCGGCATAGCAATGGCGGACGCGCAGCAGCTCGCCGGGCTTCACGCCCCGCCTGACAGCAGCCGTCTTGACCAGCAGGAAACGCAGCAGTTCCTTGCGATGCCGCTCGTCTATTCTGTTCTCTTTTTCTCTCATGTGCCTGGTATGCCTCAAAAAAGTTAGCGCAGTATAACACACTTCGTTTGGGAGGTCAATAGCCTTGGCTAACTTTTATCGGGAATTCTGTCGTGGAAAGACATGCGATTCCGCGTCCACAAAACGCGTGCCATGAAAATCTGCTATAATTGACGCCATGAAAATCTCGGCAGTGAACGTGTATTTCGTCCGCCCCCGCTGGGGCTTCGTGGAAATCGTCACCGACGGCGGCCTCGTCGGGTGGGGCGAAGCGGTCCTGGAAGGCCACGCCAAGGCCGTGCTGGCGTGCGTGGAGGAGTACCGCGACTACCTCGTCGGCAAGGACCCCTCGCGCATCGAGGACATCTGGAGCACGATCTACCGCGCGGGCTTCTACCGCGGCGGTGGTGTGATGATGAGCGCGCTCTCTGGCATCGACCAGGCGCTCTGGGACATCAAGGGGAAGTCGTTCAACGCACCGTGCTACGAGCTGATGGGCGGCCGGTGCCGCGACCGCATGAAGGTGTACTCGTGGATCGGCGGGGACCGCCCCGGTGACACGGGCCGCGCCGCGAAGGAGAAGATGGACGCCGGCTTCAAGGCCGTCAAGATGAACGCCACAGAAGAGCTGCAGATGATCGACACCAACGACAAGGTGGACGCCGTCCTCGCGCGCGTGCAGGAGATCCGCGACGCCTGCGGCAAGGACTTCGGCATCGCGATCGACTTCCACGGACGCGTCCACAAGCCGATGGCGAAGGTGCTCGCGAAGAAGCTCGAGCCGTTCAACCCCATGTTCATCGAGGAGCCCGTACTCTGCGAGCACATGGAGGACTTCAAGGAGATCGCCGCCGCCTGCGACATCCCGATAGCCACAGGCGAACGCCTCTTCACGCGCTACGACTTCAAGCGCCTCCTGAACGCGGGCGGCGTGGACATCATCCAGCCGGACCTCTCGCACGCCGGCGGCCTCACCGAGGTGAAGAAGATCGGCGCGATGGCCGAAGCGTACGACGTGGCGCTCGCGCCGCACTGTCCGCTCGGCCCCATCGCGCTCGTTGCCTGCCTGCAGGTCGACGCCACGAGCTACAACGCCGTCATCCAGGAGCAGTCCATCGGCATCCACTACAACGTGGGCAAGACGGTGCTCGACTACGTGACGAACAAGGACGACTTCGCGTTCACGGACGGCTGGGTCGAGCTGCCGAAGCTGCCCGGCCTCGGCGTGGAGGTGAACAAGGAACTCGTCATCGAGGAGAACAAGACGCCCCACAACTGGAAGAACCCCGTCTGGCGGCACGCCGACGGCAGCGTCGCGGAGTGGTAACCGATCACATGAAGGACACAGATTCTCACAAAGAAAAAGAGCTGACCATCACGGCCATCGTTCTGGGCGTGCTGCTGGCTGTCGTGTTCGGAGCCGCGAACGCCTATCTCGGTCTCCGCGTGGGACTGACGGTTTCGGCCTCGGTCCCGGCGGCAGTGATCTCGATGGGCGTGCTGCGCTTTGTCCTGCGCCGCGACTCCATTCTCGAGAACAACATGGTGCAGACAATCGGCAGCGCAGGCGAGTCGTTGGCGGCCGGCGCGATCTTCACCCTGCCGGCGCTTTACCTGTGGGCGGGGGAACGACCTGCGGAATTCGCCGTGCCCGAACTTCTGTCCGTCACGCTGATCGCCCTTGCGGGCGGAACGCTCGGCGTCCTGCTGATGGTGCCGCTGAGACGTCCGCTGATCGTCGCGGACAAGACGTTGACCTATCCGGAGGGACTTGCCTGCGCGGACGTGCTGCGCGCGGGCGAGGCGGGCGCAAAGCACGCGAAGAACGTGTTCGCCGGACTCAGCGTGGCGGCAGCCGTCAAGTTCGTGACGGGATGGCTCAAATGGATTCCCGAAACATTTCTCTGGCCGGTCAAGCTTCTCCGCGGCGCGGTGGGTTTTGACGTTTCGCCCGCGCTCCTTGGCGTCGGATATATCGTCGGGCCGAAGATCTCCGCATTCCTGTTCGGCGGCGCGATGCTCGGGTGGATGGTGCTGATGCCCATTCTCGTTGCGACGGTTCCAGAGGCCGCCTCCCTGTGGGACGCCGGGAGCGTGAAGGACATCTGGCGCAACTACGTGCGCTATGTTGGCGCAGGGGCCATCGCCGTCGGCGGTTTCGTCTCGCTCGTCCGGTCGCTGCCGACATTCCTCCATGCGTTCAAGCCCCCCAGGGGCGCGCCGGACGGAAAAGTCGGCGCGGTGCGCGACGGCGGACGGGATCTCCCGATGAAGACCGTCATCGGATGCCTTGCCTGCGTGGTTGTCTTCATCTGGCTTGTGCCGGCTGTGCCCGTGTCGATTCTCGGCGCGATCCTGATCGCCCTCTTCGGGTTCTTTTTCGCGGCAGTGTCCGCGCGCATGGTCGGACTCGTCGGCAGCTCGAACAATCCGATATCCGGCATGACAATCGCCACGCTTGTGGTCTCCACCCTGGTCCTGAAGGAGACCGGCTCGGTCGGCGCGGCGGGCATGGTCGCGGCGATCGCGATCGGAAGCGTCGTCTGCATCGTCGCGGCGATCGCGGGCGACACGGCGCAGGACCTCAAGACGGGAAACCTGCTGGGGGCGACGCCGTGGAAGCAGCAAGTCGGCGAGCTTGTCGGCGTCACCGTGTCCGCGCTGGCCATCGGCGGCGTGCTCGTGCTCCTGCACAAGGCGTGGGGATTCGGGAGCGACGCGATCTCCGCGCCGCAGGCGATGCTGATGAAGGGGATCGTGGAAGGAATCATGGAGGGCGGCCTGCCCTGGAACCTCATCGGCATCGGCGCGGCCATCGCGGCGGTCCTCGCGCTTCTGCGCGCGCCTGTGATGCCCGTCGCGATCGGCATGTACCTTCCCGTCGGGCTGAGCGTGACGATGTTCGCGGGCGGGCTTCTGCGCTGGGCAGTGTCGCGGCGCCCGAGCGACGACGCGTCGAAGGCCGAGGATGTCGGCACGTTGTTCTCTGCGGGGCTTGTCGCCGGCGAAGGCCTCTGCGGAATCATCCTGGCGATCCTGGCCCTGATCTGAACTCCAACGAAACACATTTGAAAACTAAAGAAAAGGCTGAGAAATGCTTGATCCGAAATACATACCTCTGTTCCTTGGCGGATTCATCGTATGGATGGCGTTCGTCATCGGCGTGGGGTTCTTCGGCAGCCGCGGCAAGCGCGAGGGCGAGAAGTTCCTCACGGGCGGCAGCGACATGAGCCTCTTCCTCATCTTCTGCACGCTCGGCGCAACGATCATCGGCACCGGCTCGTCCATCGGCGCCATCGGCGACGGCTTCAACCACGGCTGGGGCGGTGCGATCTTCGGTCTCGGCAGCGCGCTCGGGCTGCTCGTCCTCACCTCGTTCGTCTCGATCCGCGGCAAGGGGTTCATCACGATGAGCGAGGAGGCGCAGTTCTACTACGGCGGCGACGCCCGCGTGCGCAAGCTCATGGGCTTCATGATGTTCGTGATCGAGATCATCTGGATCGGCAACCACGTCAACGGCGGCTCCAAGTACCTTTCATACGTGCTGGGCATCGACCCGACATGGTGCAAGCTGATCACGGTATGCGGCTTCGGCGCGTACGTGTTCATCGGCGGGTACGTGGCCGTGGTGAAGGCGGACGTGATCCAGTTCTGCGCGATCGTCGGCGGCTTCTCCTTCATCGCGATAAAGGCGCTGCCGCTCGCGGGCGGATACGAGGCGATCTCGCAGACGTTCGCCGCCGCTGGCAAGCCTGGCGCGATGGGCTTCTACGGGCTCGGTAGCTACGGCGCACTCGCGGCGCTTGCGCTCGTATTCTCCACAGTGATGGGCGTCGTCGGCACGCCGACGTACCGCACGCGCATCTACACGTCGCGCGACGAGAAGGTGGCGCGGCGCGCGTTCCTCGGCCAGAGCGGCATGATGTTCCTCTGGAGCTTCATCACTGCCCTCATCGGCATGAGCGCCTACGCGATCATGGTGCGGAACGGCCACACGCTCGAATCCGGCGACTACGCGTTCTCATACATGGCGACGCACGTCCTCGGCCCGGCGGTCGGACTCATGTTCCTCATCTGCGGCATGTCGGCGACGATGAGCAGCGGCGGCTCCGACGCGATATCCGGCGTGACGATCCTCCTAACGGACGTCGTCCCGTCGGTCACCGGACGGCGCATCGCCGAGAAGGACTACGCGTTCGCGAGCCGCATCGCCCTTCTCGTGGCGCTGGCGATCGCGTTCGTCATAACGCTCTTCGTGGGCGACGTGATCGCGTACTTCCAGAAGGTCGTCGGTTCCCTGCTGCCGGGCGTGGGCGTGACGATGCTGCTGGGCCGCTTCTGGCGGCGGGCGACGTGGCAGGGCGCATACGCGTCCATCCTCTCGGGAACGCTCTTTGGCCTGGTCGTGCTGTTCGTGCCGTCGTTCGCGGAATGGGTGCGCCTCACGTTCGGAGGCCCGGCGATCCCCGCGACGGCGATCGCGCTGGCGGCCGGCGTCGCGGTCGCCCTCGCCACCCCGCGCTCGACGGCATCCGAGGCCGACCGTCTCGCGGCCGTCTTCGCCGTGCGCAACGGAAAGACGGCATAGATATCCCGGTTCAAGCTACGGCTTCATTCGGTAGAGCAGCACGGTGGAGGAGCGGCGGACGGGGAGGTTGATTTCCACTTCGCCGACCACGGTGGACTTTGCGCCGGTGTCTAGATTCTCTACCTCCACCGTCGCACCCTTCAGCAGGCCCTTCAGGGGGATGGACACACGGCTGGACGGCGATTCCGCGCGGCGGAACGCGAGCACCACGCCCTCGCCCTTCTCCGGATCGTTGTACTGCCAGATTGCCCAGGCCGTCGGATCGATGGTCGCGCTGCCGTGGTTGTAGAAGTCGCAGGGGAAGTACTTGCGGATGCGGCGGTATTCGTCGCAGCACTTCTTCGCCGCCGTCCAGTCCACCTTCTCCTCCTTCTGGAAGATCGCGTTCCAGTAGGCCACGCCGTGGCTGGAGGAGTAGGCGCTGCGCAGCGTGTAGGCGTCGCTCAGCTTCGTCGTGCAGCCGTTGTAGGGCAGAAGGCGCGAGATGCCGGCGTTGTGGGCCTGGAGCACGTCGGCGTTCGCGTTGAACCCGCACTGGTAGTCGCTGCGGAAGAACGCCACCGCGCGGCGTAGCGTCTCGATGTCGATGCGCCGCCCGCCGCTCGAGCAGTTGTCGATGAGAAGGTTCGGACAGCGGGCGAGCAGCTCGTCCCACATCTGGTAGAGGCCCGTGACATGGCGGATCTGCGTGATGCCCTCGCGGTCCTTGGCGTCGTGGTTCTTCATGATCATGCCGGGGTCCATGTTGAAGTCCTGCCGGTAGCAGGAGAAGTTGAGCCGTCCGGCGAAGTCCGCCAGCAGGTCCCGCACGTAGTTCCGCCCCTTCTCGTTGCCGTAGTAGAGGAGCGACCCCAGCAGCAGGTCGGGGTGCTGTTTGGCGAAGTTGGATGACCACACCACGCGTTCTGGCTCGAACCACAGCATGAGCCCCATGCCGGCGTCCTTCGCCGCGTCGCGCACGTCCTCCAACCCTTTCGGATGGATGCGCGCGTTCGGCACCCAGTCGCCCGTCCACGCCCCCCAGTCGCCCGTGTAGGCGTCGTCGCACTTTTTGCTGTTGCCGTACCAGCCCGCGTCGATCCAGAGGTCCTCGTAGGCGAATCCCTTCGCCTTCAGCGTGTTGACGCGGCGGATCATCTCGGCGGAGGTGAGTCCGCCCCACAGTTCGTAGGCGAAGAGGCCCTCGCGGACGCCCGGGCGCGACGCGACATGCGAGAAGTGCTTGCGCAGGAGGCGGCGGAACTTGTTCGCACCGTCCTCGTCCTTCGCGTAGTTCATCACCAAGACGCGGCTCGTGCGAAGTTTCTCGCCCGGCTCCAGGTAGAACCGCGCGCGCGCGATTCCCGTCTCCACGCGCACGCCCTCCGCGCTGTCCGCGAACTTCGCGCGCCAGCCGCCCGTCCAGCCGATGGCGATGATCGCGCCCTGTCCGCCCTGCGTCACCTCGAAGAAGGGCGCCTGGCGATCCGACGGGCGCGCGCAGCCGTTGCTGATCTCAAAGACGTTGCCCTTGCCGCGCCATGGATGGAAGGTGCGCGTCACCGCCGCGAACTCGCGGGCGGACGCCGCGTCGTCCGTCGCGTAGTCGATCCCCGAGACGCATCCGTTCATCGTCACCACCGCGCGCTCGCCCGGCAGGGCGATGTCGCCAGGGAACTTCTTCGGCTGGGGCGGCAGTGACACGAGGAAGTTGCCGTCGCGGATTTCGCTCAGGATGGCGCTTTTCTCCGCCGACGGGTTCTCGAACCACAGCACCCACTCGACGGCGTTGAACTGCGGATAGGCGACGCTCTCCACCGTCACCTTCAGGTGCGCGTCCACCTGCATGGACTCGCTTCCCGTCACGGCCCGGTCGCCGTACTTGAACGAAAACGCCGGTTGCGGCACCCCCACTGGGACAACGGGCGTCTCGCCCGTTGCGCCCGCGTGGGCGAACCCTACGGCGATTGCCGACACAGCGGCGGCGAGGAACATGACACGTGTATTCATGGGGCGAAGTATACCGAAACGGCCTCTGTGGCGTCAACCGCAAATCCTGAACAGAATGATGGCGCATCCCTTCCGCCGCGAGGCGCGGCGGAAACGTTTGCGGCGCGCCCCGCGCCGCGTCTTGGCGGCGAGTCGTTGGCCAAGGCAGGCACTTGGCCGCTTCGCGCTCCAATGCCTTGGCCAAGACTCCCAAGACACCCGCCAGAAAATGAAATCCCCCTGCGGGTGGCCCGCCCATCCCCAGTGGCACTTCATCAGGCCAACGTCAAAGTGCCGGAAGATGCGGACACTTTCACAGTGCTCTGAGGCGGATACTTTCCTGCGATGATCGCGCGGGCGACCGGCGTTTCCAGCTCGCGCTGGATGGCACGCTTCACGGGACGCGCGCCGTAGGCCGGATCGTAGCCGTCCTTCGCGAGCACCGCGAGGGCCGCATCGTCGATCTCGAAGCCGACCTCCTGCTCCGCGAGACGCTTCGCGAAGTCCTTGAGCTGCAGCTTCACGATGGCCTTGATCTGGTCCTCGGTGAGCGACTTGAACTCCAGTATCTCGTCGAGCCGGTTCAGGAACTCAGGGCGGAAGATGCTTTTCAGCGCCTCGCGAGGCGCGTTGGACGTCATGATCACGACCGTGTTCTTGAAGCTGACTGTGCGCCCGTGCGAGTCCGTGAGCCGCCCGTCGTCCAGCACCTGCAGGAGGATGTTGAACACGTCAGGATGCGCCTTCTCGATCTCGTCGAGCAACACGACGGAGTACGGCTTGCGCCGCACGGCCTCCGTGAGCTGGCCGCCCTCCTCGTAGCCGATGTAGCCGGGAGGCGCGCCCACGAGCCGCGACACGTTGTGCTTTTCCATGTACTCGCTCATGTCGATGCGCACCATTGCAGCCTCGTCGTCGAACAGCTCGGCGGCGAGCGTCTTTGCGAGCTCCGTCTTGCCCACGCCCGTGGGACCGAGGAAGAGGAACGCTCCCGACGGACGCTGACGGCTGCCCACGCCGGCGCGAGCCCTCAGCACGGCGTCCGCCACGGCGTCCACCGCCTCATCCTGGCCGATCACGCGCTCGTGCAGCTTGTCGGCGAGCTTCAGCAGCTTCTCGCGCTCGCCTTCGAGGAGCTTCGTCACGGGGATGCCAGCCCAACGGCTTACGACCTCGGCGATCTCGTCGGCCGTAACCTCCTCGCGCAGCAGCTGTCCTCCGCCGTCCTTGCGGATGTCCTCCTCGTGCGCCTTGAGCTTTTTCTCCAGCTCTGGCATCACGCCGTACTTGATGCGGCTCGCCTCGGCCACGTCGCCAGACGCCACAGCCTGGTCGTACTTCAGCCGGGCGGCGTCCAGATCCGCACGCACGCGCTTGACGTCCTCCAGCACGGCCTTCTCGTTCTTCCACCGCGCAGTCATGGCGTCGGCATTAGCCTTCAGCTCGGAGAGCTCCTTGCGAAGCTCCTCAAGCCGCTTCTTCGACGCATCGTCCGTCTCCTTCGCGAGCGCGATCTCCTCGATCTCCAGCCGACGCACATGGCGCGTCGCCTCGTCAAGCTCAGCAGGACACGAGTCCATCTCCGTGCGGATCGAGGCGCATGCCTCGTCAAGGAGGTCGATGGCCTTGTCCGGCAGGAAGCGGTCCTGGATGTAGCGAGAGGAGAGCGTCACCGCGTTGACGATGGCGGCGTCCTGGATGTGCACGTTGTGGTACTTCTCGAAGCGCTCCTTCAAGCCGCGCAAGATCGACACGGCGTCCTCCTCGCTGGGCGGATCGACCATCACGGGCTGGAAACGACGCTCCAGCGCGGCGTCCTTCTCCATGTACTTGCGGTACTCGTCGAGCGTCGTCGCGCCCACGCAGTGCAGCTCGCCACGCGCAAGCATCGGCTTGAGCATGTTGCCAGCGTCCGTGGATCCTTCCGTCTTGCCAGCGCCCACGATCGTGTGTATCTCGTCGATGAAGAGGATGATACGCCCGTTGGCAGCCTTGATCTCGTTCAGCACGGCCTTCAGACGTTCCTCGAACTGTCCACGGTACTGCGCCCCCGCCATAAGCGCCGTCATGTCGAGAGAGAAGACTGTGCGGTCTTTCAGGCCCTCGGGCACGTCGCCACGCACGATACGCTGGGCGAGCCCCTCGACGATAGCCGTCTTGCCCACGCCAGGCTCGCCGATGAGAACTGGGTTGTTCTTCGTCTTGCGCGAGAGGATGCGGATCACGTCGCGGATCTCCGTGTCGCGCCCGATCACGGGATCGAGCTTGCCTTGGCGTGCCATCTCCACGAGGTCCGTGCCGTACTTCTTCAACGCCTCGTACTGCCCTTCCGGGTTGTCAGACGTGACGCGCTGGTTGCCGCGCACCTCGCGTAGAGCTGCGAGGAAGTTTTTCTCTGTCACGCCCGCATTCTTTATCGCCTTGGCGGCGTCTGTCGCGCCATTGCGCATCATGCCGAGGACAAGGTGCTCCACAGAGACGTACTCGTCCTTCATCTCCTTTGCGGCATCCTCCGCCCGCATGAGTATGTTCGCGAGGTCGTTCGAGATGTAGAACTTGTCCGCCTCAATCGAACCTGTAATGCGCGGCTTGCGGTTGATGGCCTCTTCCATCTGCGCCGTCAGCGTAGGCAGGCTTGCGCCTATCTTCGAGAACAGGTTGGGGATAAGCCCCTGCGAATCCTTCAGGAGCGCAAAAAGGACATGCTCGGCGTCAAACTGCTGCTGGCCGTGGTGCTGAGCCACGTTCTGCGCCGCCCCCAACGCCTCGCGTACTTTAGTCGTGTATTTGTCTGCATTCATGTGTCGGTTCCTCCTGGCGATTCCATTTCTGAACCGCCATCAACGATACAGCAACTCCCATGCCACCCCATTACATCAACAGCTTTCGCCGTCGAACCGCAACTTTCCGTCACATGTGTGGCAAAATGGCACGACTCTTGAAATTTTAAAATGCCAATTCGCACACCATGGACAATCGGCGCGGCTTGTGGTACACTTGCCGCATGAGAAAAATCACTCGACTCGTCGTGGCGACCCTTGTCGCCGGAACTGCGTGCCTTGCGCACGCGAAGACCGTAAAGGTTCTCACCATCGGCAACAGCTTCTCGATCTGCCTCCTCAAGCAGCTGCCGCAATGCGCCGCCGCAATGCCGGACTGCAAGCTAGACCTCTGCTCGCTCTTCATCGGCGGGTGCTCGCTCGAGCGCCACTGGAACAACGTTGTCGCCGCTGAGACGAACAAGACGTTCCGCCCCTACGGTATCAACTGGTCGTACGCCTCGGTGGAGAAGAAGAGCGACGCGCCAGTAGCGAAAGTGGCTGTCAACGGGAAAGCGAATATCCCCGAAGTGCTGACCGCCGACAAGTGGGATGTCGTCACCGTCCAGCAGGCGAGCCACTTCAGCTGGGTTCCGGAATCCTACCACCCCTTCGGCGACGACCTCGTCGCCACGATCCGCAAGCTCGCGCCCCAAGCGAAGATCATGGTCCAGCAGACTTGGGCATACACGCCCTACGACAAGCGCCTGAAGAAGTGGAACATCGACCCGCCCACCATGCACGCTAAGCTCAAGGCCGCATACGCCGACTTCGCGAAGAAGCATGGCCTCGAGATCATTCCCACCGGCGACGCCGTGCAGCACTTCCGCAAGGCGATGCCGTCCCCCGACGGCATCACGGGCGACCCGTGCGGCAGTCCCACCGGCAAGGACAAGTTCCACCTCAACGAGCAAGGCCACTACCTGCAGGCGTGCGTGTGGCTGGGCGCGTTGTTCGGCTGCGACGTGACGACACTCGCCTACCGTCCCGCCTTCCTCCCCGAAGACCGTGCAGTGCAGATGCGCGCAAGCGCCAAGGCCGCCCTCGACGCCATCCGCGCGCACTAGGCAACCACCTATTGCCGTTTGGGTTGCCGACGCCAAGAGGAACGCCATTCCGGATGGAATCGGCGATTCTTGTAATAGGCGTTGGCATGAATCCGCATCTTGATATAGTCGTCGTCTGGAAGCTTGACAAAGGCTTCTTCATACTGAGCCATTGTGAGCTTCTTGTACTGACCTGATATGAGGCGTTCCATGTATTTCGGATCCCTGTTCTGAAGATAGTCGGCGAGAAATGTCTTAAAGAGCCAATCAATATCCTCTTTCATGAGATTCTCATGCGTCGCGATGTCGTAATATCTCGCCAACAACTTGGGATTTGCCTGTATGTGCTTGATTACGACATGGTTGTCCTCGTCCGAACCCAAATTACTTCTGAAGAGATTGTCCTGCAAATAGCAAGCCGGGTACGAATTGGTCTCGCTGTAATAGGCTTCGTTCCTGACAACTTGATCATAATGGTCAAGGACATCATGAAACCATTTCTTCTTCCTCGCCTCTTCTTCCTCACGAGCCGCCCGTTCCTTGGCCGCACTTTCTCTGGCTCGTCTTTTTTCTTCGGCACGACGGAGGCGTCGATCTCGTTCTTCCTGCGTTTCCGGCGGACGGTTCCGCCGCCGTTCCAGTTCCCTGCGCCACTGCGGTGACTTCTTGTAAGCGTCGATGCGCGTAAAGATTTCATCCGAACGAATCTCCCATGTCATGAACGGCAACACCTTACGCGTCGGCTCAATCTCGCCCTCATCCTCATTCGGAGGAAACACGACATTCATTTCGTTCTTCACCGGATCATATCGGCAGTCAAACGCCGCAGGATGCCTGGCCCCTCCTGCCAACAACATCTCAGCATCAAGTACGCAACAAATCGCGCCATCCTCCTTGACTCGCCATTCGAACGGGATCAGCGACATGAACCCGCTCATGTATCCACGCCCGCCTCGGTCAAATCCCAATATCATGATGTTGAACTCCACGTTCACGCCCCAAACTCCGTGAAACAACTTGGTTGCGGCCATCTTCCGCCGCGCATCAATAGGGTCGCTGAACGACTCGTCGGTCCGAATGAACGTTACGATCTCGTCAAACCAATAGCCGACGAGCTTTCCGTTCGGATCAAGCCATAATCCACTGACCATGCAGTTCAACGGATCGTCATATCTCGCATAGCGGTCGCGATAGTCAACCCTCAAGCCGCCTTCCGTCGGCAGCAAAGGCATGATCTTGTAAGGTTCTGGCACATCTTTTGTAGGCTTATGATCGCAGTTGTAAAGGATGGACAGCCAGTCCTCTCGTATTTTTAGCAATATATTGTCTTTAGGGATGTTCTTCCTTTTTGCCCCACGTGTCGTCTGACGACAAATGGGCTTCCAGACGCCGAAATAACGCTTCTCGTCCCGCACCTTGACCCAATCTGGCATCTTGCTCCGAACCATCCTGTGCCCTTGACGGAAAACGATCTTGTTGTTTTCTTGACTTTCCACAGCCCAGACGACATCGCCTTCCTTGACGGGCGTTCCTTCATGCGCCAGCACCCTGCGTTCCCAATCCTTGGCAGGTATCCAGAAAATGTTCCTGCAGGACGACGTCTCATCAATCAAGTGGAAATAGACCCCTCGATCAGATTCTGAAACCGGAAGCGAAGGCTTCCAACAACCGTCCCGCAAAACCCATGCGGTCTTGTTCGTCACGACAAGGCAAGTCTGGTTCGGATTTGTCGCAAAGGCCCATGCTCCCGCCACGACTTTCTCGCCATATCCGAACGCGATGCTGGAGAGCATTATCGCAACTGTCGACAAATACGTTTTCGCAGCCGTTTTCACCTGCGCCGCCCTCCATCCGCGATACGCTATGAACCGTCAGTTCTTGAACGAGTGGATCGGGGCCGGGATGCGGCCGGTGCGACCGACGAAACGGTCGCACGCGAAGCGGTTGACCGGCATCACGGGCGCGTGGCCCAGCAGACCGCCAAACTCGACCGTGTCGCCGACGGATTTTCCTATGACAGGAATGATGCGCACTGCGGTCGTCTTCTGATTGACCATGCCGATCGCCGCCTCGTCGGCGATGATGCCGGCGATCGACGTGGCGGGAGTATCGCCTGGAATGGCGATCATGTCGAGGCCCACCGAGCAGACGCACGTCATGGCCTCAAGTTTCTCGATCGTGAGCGCGCCAGCGTTCACTGCGTCGATCATGCCCTGATCCTCCGAGACAGGAATGAATGCGCCAGAAAGCCCGCCCACGTAGGACGAGGCCATCACGCCGCCCTTCTTGACCTGGTCGTTCAAGAGCGCGAGCGCGGCCGTCGTGCCGGGCGCGCCCGGATGCTCGAGACCGATCTCTTTGAGGATGTCCGCCACCGAGTCGCCTACGGCCGGCGTCGGCGCGAGCGAAAGGTCAATGATGCCGAACGGGACGCCGAGGCGGCGCGACGCCTCCTGCGCGACAAGCTGCCCAACGCGCGTGATCTTGAACGCCGTCTTCTTTATGGTCTCGCAAAGCGTCTCGAAGTCGGCGTCGCGTATCTGCTCCAGCACGTACTTCACAACGCCAGGGCCGGACACGCCCACGTTTACGACGGCATCTGCCTCGGAGACGCCGTGGAAAGCCCCAGCCATGAACGGGTTGTCGTCGGGCGCGTTGCAGAGCACCACGAGCTTCGCGCAGCCGAGCGAGTCTCGTTCCTTCGTGCGCTCGGCTGTCGCCTTCACGATCTCGCCCATCAGGCGGACGGCGTCCATGTCGAGGCCGGTCTTCGTGGAGCCGACGTTGACACTGGAGCAGACCCGCTCCGTCACGGCGAGCGCCTCCGGAATGGAGCGTATGAGCAGCTCGTCGGATGGCGTCATCCCCTTCGAGACGACGGCGGAATAGCCGCCGAGAAAGTTGACGCCCAGCTCGGACGCGGTCCTGTCGAGCGTGCGGGCGATGGTCACGTAGTCGTCAGGCGTACGGCAGCAGGACGCGCCGACGAGGGAGATGGGCGTTATCGATATGCGCTTGTTGACGATGGGGATGCCGAACTCGCGCGAGATGTCCTCGCCCGTCCTGACGAGTCCGCCGGCGAGACGCAGTATCTTGGCGCGGATCTTCTCGCACGTGGCGCCGACTCCCGCGTCCGCGCAGTCGAGCAGGCTTATGCCCATCGTGATGGTGCGGACGTCCAGGTTCTCGTCCTGGATCATCTTGTTCGTCTCGAGAACTTCGCTGATGTTGATCATGGCAGCCTCAGATGCGGTGCATCTTCTCGAAGATCTCCGACTTCTGGCACTTGATCTGGAGGCCCATCTCCTTGCCGATCCCGTCAAGGCCGCCCACGAGGTCGGCGAAAGGCGTGGACGAATTCGCCGTGTCGGCGATCATCATCATGTTGAAGTAGTCCTGGACGACCGTCTGGGATATGTCGAGGATATTGACCTGGTTCGAGGCGAGGAACGTGCAGACACGCGCGAGGATGCCCACCGTGTCCCTGCCGACCACCGTGATAATGGCTTTTTTCATGGCGTAGGTATTATATCAAAAAAGGGCGCGCCCGAAGGCACGCCCTCTTTCGTGTCGTCTGATCGGGCGATTACTTGATCTCGACCTCGGCGCCAGCCTTCTTGAGCTGCTCGGCGATCTTCTCGGCGTCTTCCTTCGAAGCACCTTCCTTGACCGTCTTGGGCGCGCCCTCGACCATGTCCTTGGCGTCCTTGAGGCCCAGGCCCGTGATCGCGCGGACTTCCTTGATGACCGCGATCTTGTTCGCGCCGGCAGCCTTGAGGATCACGTCGAATTCCGTCTTCTCCTCGGCGGGAGCCGCAGCGGCGGCCGGGCCGGCGACGGCGACGGCGGCAGCGGCGGAAACGCCCCACGCCTCCTCGAGCGCCTTCACGAGTTCGTTGATTTCGAGAACTGTCTTGCCCGACAGTTCCTTGATGAGTTCTTCGTTCGTCATTGTCTGTTTCCTTTTTTACTTGTCAACCAACGCCGTTTTTCATGCGCTGGAAATCATTTAGGCGGCCGCGCAGGAGCGCGGCCCTCCCGTTATGCAGCAGGGGCTTCGCCGCCGTCCTTCTTTGCCTTCTCGGAGAGGACGCGCGCCAGGCGGGTCGCCGGCTCCTTGAGGAGCATGAGCAACGTCGCACGGAGCTGGTCCTTGCCGGGCACCTTGGAGAGCGCTTCCACCATCGCGGCATCGACGATCTTGCCGTCGTAGTCGGCGCCCTTGACGGACGCGCGGCCTTCGGAGCCTTCCACGAAGTCCATCACGTCCTTCGCGACCGCCGTCACCTCGCCCTTGCCCGTCACGATGGCCGTGGGGCCGCTGAGCATGGCCTGTACCTCGTCGGACCACCCCTTCTCCTTCGCCGCCTTGGCGAGGAAGGTGTTCTTGACGATGAGCAGGCGGGAGTCGTGGGTCTTGAGGGCCGCACGGAACTTGCCGATCTTGACGACGTCGACGCCGCCGTAGTTAAGGATGAAGCAGTAGTCCGAGTCCTTGACGCGGGCCGTCACTTCGTTGAGGATTGCAACCTTTTCGATTCTCATGGTTCAAGTCTCCTTTACTCGGCGTCCGTCAGGATGCAGGGGATGCCCACGCCCATCGTGGAGGAAACCGTGAGCGAGCGGATGAACGCTCCCTTGATGGCGGCGGGGCGCGCGGCGCTGACAGCCTCGACGACAGCCTTCACGTTGGCGACGAGCTTGTCGGCGTCGAACGAGAGCTTGCCGGCGATGACGCAGCAGTTGCCCGTCTTGTCCATGCGGAAGTCGACCTTGCCGGCCTTCGCGTCCTTGACGGCCGTGGCGGGATCGTCCGTCACCGTGCCGGTCTTGGGGTTAGGCATCAGGCCGCGCGGTCCGAGCACGCGGGCGCACTTGCGGACGCTCTTCATCGCCTCGGTCGTGGCGATCGCCACGTCGAAGTCGGTCCAGCCTTCCTTCGTGATCTTCTCGATCAGGTCGTCGAGCCCGACGTAGTCCGCGCCGGCGGCCTTAGCCTCGTCGGCGTGGTCGCCGCCCGCGAACACGAGCACCTTGACCTTCTTGCCGGAGCCGGCGGGAAGCTTGACGGTGCCGCGGACGGGAGTGTCCGTCTTCTTGGTGTCCGCGCCGAGGCGCATCGCGACATCGAGCGTCTCGTCGAACTTGGCGGCCGGATGGGCCTTGACAAACTTGACGGCTTCCTCGATGGAGACTGGCTTCTTCGGGGCAGCCTTAAGCGTATTGCGGTATTTCTTGCCGTGCTTAGCCATGGGTCATCTCCTTTCAGTCAACAACTTCGATGCCCATGTTGCGGGCGGTGCCGGCGATCATGCGGATCGCGGCCTCCACGTCCGTCGTGTTGAGGTCCGCCTTCTTCATCTCGACGATCTTCGCGAGCTGAGCCTTGGTGACCTTGCCGACCTTGTTCTTGTTCGGCACGCCG
>CACXPT010000010.1 GCA_902769585.1 uncultured bacterium | reverse complement strand
GCGGCGGATGGCGGCGTGCCCACCCTACCGGGGCGGAGGGAGGAGGGCGGAGGGTGGCGGAGGAGGATTATTTCACAAGGCGAAAATCGAGGCCGCCGGTGGCTCCGTCGCCTGAGGCGAAAGGCCATAGGCCTGAACGGGAGGGCGTCCGCGCAAGCGGGCGCCCTTTCGCGCTTGCGTCTGGGACGCGGTTGTGGGATAATAGGCCGCAACCTGCGAAAGGAGAACGAGAATGGCTACGAGACGTGCAAAGGCGAGTTTGGAGTTCCTGCTGGTGAATGCGGAACTCTCGGGCATACCGGAGAAGGGGCTGCTGAAGAGCCGCAACCTGGTCCAGGTCGACCTCATCTGGCCGAGGACTGGCATCGCGAAGCGGTCCGCCGCCCGCATCGCCGTGTTCAAGCGGGGGAAGGTCGACTTCACCGGGGAACCGTGGACGAAGCGCGTCGTGTTCCGCGAGGACATCGAAGGCCACTGCGGCCTCGCCGTGGCTGTGACGGAGCCGGTGAGCATCCAGAAGGTCCGCCGCTTCCTCCGCCTCACCGCGAAGTACGCGCTCAAGATGGGGGCGGACTTCATGGAGAAGGCGATGGTGGGCTACGCCGACATCGCGTCGTCGCCGCTCGACGCGCTCGCCGCCATGATTGGCGAGAAGGATGCGCCGGAGGTGATCGCGCAGGGCGTCCTCGACGTCGAAGACCTCCCCGCCGATGGAGAGGAGCGCGAGGTGGTCGTCCCGCTGTCTCGTCCTTTGACCGGCAAGGAGATCGGTTTCCTGCGGCTACTCATCAGGTAGTGGTTAGTGGCTAGCGGTTAGTGCTTGGCGGCGATTTGACAGGCGGACGGGGATTTGGTAGACTAATCCCGCTTTCGGGAAAAAAGATGGCTAGAGAAAGACAGTTTGGATATTGGTTTGGATATTACTTCGCGTACTTTACGCGCGGAGCGGGTGCGTTTTCCTGAAAGCGAGCTTACAGAAAGTCAACGGTTTCAACAACGGCCCCGCTCCAGAAGGAAGCGAGGCCGTTTTTGACTGGGGACAGACATGATTTGACAGAAAAGGACATGACATGATCATACTGCTGAAGAAGGATGCGGAACAGTCGCAGGTGGACAACCTGCTGACGCTCCTGCGAATGAAGAACATCACGCCCAGCGTGTCGGTGGGCCAGATGCAGACGCTCATCGGCTGCGTGGGCGACGTGACGCACATAGACCCCGGCCTCATCGAGGCGCTCGACGTGGTCGAGAGCGTCCAGCGCATCCAGGAGCCGTACAAGGCGGCGAACCGCAAGTTCCACCCGGAGCCGTCCGTGATCGACTGCGGCGGCGTGAAGGTTGGCGGTGGCCACTTCGGCGTCATCGCCGGCCCGTGCAGCGTGGAGAGCGAGGAGCAGGTGGTGGCTATCGCCCGCGCCGTTAAGGCCGCCGGGGCGGACATGCTGCGCGGCGGCGCGTTCAAGCCGCGCACCTCCCCGTACGCCTTCCAGGGGCTGGGCAAGCAGGGGCTCGAGTTCCTGACGACGGCGAAGAAGGAGACCGGCCTCCCGATCGTGACGGAGCTGATGAACTTCGAGACGATCGAGATGTTCAACGACGTGGACGTGATCCAGATCGGCGCGCGCAACATGCAGAACTTCGACCTCCTGAAGGAGGTGGGCGCGTACACGAAGAAGCCCGTGCTGCTCAAGCGCGGCATGTCCGCCACCCTCCAGGAGCTGCTGATGAGCGCGGAGTACGTCATGGCGTCCGGCAACCCGAACGTCATCCTCTGCGAGCGCGGCATCCGCACGTTCGAGACGGCGATGCGCAACACGCTCGACCTCGCCGTGGTGCCGGCCCTCCACAAGCTCTCGCACCTGCCGATCATCGTCGATCCTTCGCACGCGACCGGCTATTCGTACCTGGTCGATCCCGTTTCCGTGGCGGCGACGGCCATCGGCGCAGACGGCCTCATCATCGAGGTCCACAACGATCCGCCGCACGCGAAGTGCGACGGCGCGCAGTCCCAGACGCCGGAGATGTTCGCTGCGACGATGGGCCGGGTAAGGGCAGTTAGAGGGTTGAAGCCATGAAAGACATCAAGGAAATTCGCAAGGAGATAAACGGCATCGACGAGGAGCTGGTGAAGCTCTTCCGTCGCAGGCTTGAGATCGTAGAGGACGTGGCGAAGTCGAAGCGAGAGCGGCGCGCGCCCGTGCTCGATCCCGCGCGCGAGCGCGAGATCCTCTACCGCGTGGCGGGCGAGGTCGGCCCCGAGTACGAGAACGGCGCGCGGCTGCTCTTCTCCACGCTTTTCGGCATCTCCCGCGCGCGGCAGCGCGCGGCCCTTGGCGGCCCGTCGAAGCTGGTGGACTCTATCCGCTCCGCCGCCGACGCGGGCGGCACGTTCCCCACGCGCACGCTCGTGGCGTGCCCGGGCACCGAGGGCGCGTACGCGCAGCAGGCGACGTCGCTCGTCTTTCCGCTGCCCACCATCCTCTACTTCGACGGCTTCGAGAACGTGTTCTCCGCCGTCGAGAAGGATCTCTGCCCGTACGGCATCCTGCCGATCGAGAACTCTGCCGCCGGATCCGTCGCGCCCGTCTACGACGCGATGGTGCGCCATCACTTCCACATCGTCAAGGCCCTGCGCCTGCGCATCAACCACGTGCTCCTTGCCGTGCCCGGCGTGAAGATCGAGGACATCAAGGAGATATCGAGCCACCCGCACGCCCTCGCGCAGTGCGGAGAGTTCCTGCGCGCGCATCCGGGATGGCAGCAGATACCGCAGACGAACACGGCCGTGGCCGCGAAGTCGCTCGGGAAGATGCGCCAGAAGAACCGCGCCGTCATCGCGTCGCGCGCCTGCGCCGAGCTTTACGGACTAGACGTCCTGCAGGAGAACATCTCCAACACGGCCGTCAACTACACGCGCTTCATCTGCATCTCGAAGAACCTGGAGATATATCCCGACGCGAACAAGTTCAGCATCATGATGAGCCTGCCGCACCGTCCGGGCTCGCTCAACACCATCATCTCGAAGTTCGCCGCCATCAACGTGAACCTCACGAAGCTCGAGTCGCGCCCCGTGCCGGGCATGGACTTCGAGTTCCGCTTCACCTTCGACTTCGAGGCGTCGCCGCGCGATCCGAACGTCCTGGCTCTGCTCGCCGAGCTTGCGGCCGATCCCGAGATCGAGCACTTCACCTTCCTTGGCGCATACGCCGAGACTTGAGTCAAGGCTTGGCCAGGAGCACGAGGGGAAAACGTGCCGCTTGCGGTGCGGGGCGAATAACGTTATAATGTACGCGGTTAAGGAAACAATGACATGAATACACTAGCTAAGATTGGCGTTGTGGCGCTTGCGGCCTCGATGGCGGCGGGCTGCGCGACGGTAACGTACTCGTCTCCGGGATCGCTTGACGGCATCTCCGTCAGGGGCGTCGACGGTAAGATCGGCCAGGCCGTCCTGATCGACACGTCAGGGTACTACATGTTCTGGACCATACCGCTCGTCTCGGGAGACCTCAGGTGGAACGACGAAAAGAAGTCCATAGAGGGCGGCACGTCGTTCTTCAGCGACCAGGTGGGCGTCGAAGAGCTGCAGACCGCGCTGCTGAAGATCGCGGAAACCCGCAACTGCGACTTGGCGGACGTCAACTACTTTGACGGTGACGCGTCGTATGCCGGGCCAAGCTACGGCGGTGCTGTGGGCACGTGCTTCGGCTCGTCGCACATGAGCGTGTCGGCGATTCTCGTGCCGCGCAAGGTCGTATACAAGAAAGGTAAATGAGAATGAACATGAAGTCGCTTGCGGTTTTGACGCTGGTCTCATTTGCGCTCGCGTTCGCTGGGTGCAGCTCCTACTCGGAGATCGCCAGGTGGAATTCAGACGTCCCGATCAACGACGGAGAGGTGCCTGTAGCCACGTTCCTGACGCAGAACTTCTCGTATCAGCTGTTAGGATGCATTCCTCTCTCCACGGGGCGTCCGTGGACGGAGGGAAGCGAGGAGGTCGTTGACGACTTCAACGTGAAGCTGTTCGCGGACGAGGCTACGCTGGACAACAACCTCGTTTCGCTCAGGCACGCGCTTGACGTGGTCGGCTCGCACAGGATCGCGCAGTTGCGGTCTGTCGAGGACGACAGCGCTATGTGGAGCCTCTTGCTGATCAACAGGCACGAGGTTCGCACGCAATGTCTCATCCTGAAGCCCGAAGCAAGGTAGCAGGGGTTCTGCCTTTTGCGCTTGCGGACAATGGGAGTGACTTGCTATAATTACGCCGGCTGAGGGCATTGTGCCCTTGGGCTTTGAGTTTGGCACGGAAGGAGACTGATGATGGACGACAGAAAGAGAAAACGCGGAGCGACGTTTCTGGAGTACGCGCTTCTGGCTGCGCTCATCGGCATCGTAGGCGCCGTTGGCGTGATGAAGTACGGCAAGGCGATCAGCGACTTCTTCTCCTCTATGGCGGACAAGACCACGGAAGTCACGCCGAAGAAGTAGCCGTAAGTTTCTAAATGGGCCGGGTGGCCCGCAAACAGAAAAGGAAAACACACAAATGAGCAAACAGAGAAAGTTCGGTTCCCGCAAGGGTGCCACGTTCATCGAGTACGCGCTTCTGGCGGGTCTCGTGGCTATCGTCGTCGCCGCGGCGGCCATGTTCTTCGGCGATGACCTGAAGAAGCTCTTCGGCGCCACCGGCGAGCAGACGGAGACCGTCACGACGAACGTCAAGAACGTGGATCTGACCAAGACGCTGAAGGACGCCAACAACAAGGGCGGCCAGCAGGGCGGCGGCGGCCAGCAGAACCCCTAACAGGATGTTCAGACGCATCAGGCGGCGGCTCGGGTCGGAGCGGGCGAGCGTGTATCTGGAGTACTCGCTTGTCACTTCGATTACGCTCGGGCTGGCCGCCTTGATGCTGAACCCCGATAGCTGGCTTTTCAAGGGGCTGGGCCTTGACTACGCCTTTCGCTCGTTGATGATCAAGCTCCCCATATTCTGATGCCTATCGTCTGGATCGCGCTGCCGTTCATCCTAGCCTTCGCCTGCTACGGCGAGATAAGGGAGAGGAGGATACCGAACTGGCTCACGCTCGGCGCCATTGCGCTTGGCGTGGGGGCGGCTGTCATCGAGGGCGGGGTGGAAGGATTGAAGGATTCGGCGCTCGGATTGGCGATAGCGGGAGGGTTGTTCCTCCCGTTCTGTCTTCTCGGGGTGGTGGGCGGCGGCGACATGAAGCTCATGGCGGCCGTCGGCGCGATCGTCGGATGGCCGATGGTGCTGCGCGTCGTATGCAACACTTGCATCGCGGGCGGCGTCATCGCGGTGGCGATCATGGCGTGGAACGGCGTGCTTCTCACGACGCTCGCCAACGTGTTCAAGATCATGGTGGGGATGCCGCGCAAGCAGCAGGGCCTCCGCAACCCGCCGATGGTGCCGTATGCGCTCGCGATCACGGCCGGCACGCTCGTGGCGGTGTTTGTGCAGGAGTTCTAGTGGCTAGTGGAGAGTTGGAGATTGTTTAGGTGGCTGACGAGGAAGGACGGTAAGCGCGGGGCGAAGGCCTCGCGACGCATCGTCTCCTCGCGCGCTTCCGTGTTCTCCGAGTTCGCGCTAATCGCTCCCATCGTCGTCCTCGTGTGCAGCGCGCTCATCGAGATCGCCGGGTACTGGGACGCGCAGGTGATGGCGAACCACGCGGCGTGGACGGTTGGGCGCATCGCGATGGTGCGCGGCTCCGACGGGCTCGAGTTCTCCAGCAGCATTTCGAAGAAGTCAAAGACCGGCATCGCGGGGAGCAGCATGCCGGATCCCCTCAAGAAGGCGCTCGCGAGCCTGGACACCGCCATCCAGGGCGCGAACAGGTTCAACAACCGGGCGAACATATCGACCATGTTCCTCATGTCCACCTGCGGCATCGGCTACTACGGCGGCACGCCCGGCAAGACCATCTCCGACGGGTTCACGGCGCTCTGCGATGCCGGCGTGAAGGCGCTCACGCAGGGCATCCCCGACTGGATCGCGGGGTCCATAACGAACATGCCGCTCCCGTCGTTCCTCGGCGGCAGCGAGAGCGGCATAGGGGGATTTGTCAACAAGCTCGTCAAGCAGCTGGTCGACAAGCTCGTGTCGGCGGCGCTCAAGCCGATCGCCGAGGGAATACAGAAGCTCCTGCAGAAGGCGTTCGACAAGATCCTCGGCAAGGACGGGATCAAGATCGACAAGCTCTTCAACGGCAAGAGCGCGGCGGCGAGGTTCGCCCGGCAGATGTACGGCGCGGGGTCGCGAATAGCGCGCGCGAAGTCCACGATAGGCAAGGAGGTCGTGACGGTGGAGGACATGGACGACCTCAACGGGAGCTTCATGTTCGCAAAGAGGAGCAAGCTCAAGCGCCTCGTCTATCCGCTGGTCGCGGACAAGGAGGCGAAGAGCGACGGCTTCTTCGTGACGGGCGCGCACGGCTGGCCGGCGAACGACAACGGGCTCGCGATGATCCACGTGGAGATCAACTGGCCCTACGAGTACGGCTGGCTGTTCCCGGTCGTCTCCGGCCGCGGCAAGGTGTCGAAGCCGCCGGTCGCGACGGGCCACAGCATGGTGTTCCCGCAGCCGGACATCTCGAACGAGAACCTCTACTCCGAGGGCGCGACGGCGTTCGCTCCCGGCTCCTACACGAACAACGCCTCCGTCACTGCGCTCGACGACCTCGCCAACGAGATGAAGGACTACCTCAAGTTCGTGAAGTACTGCATGAGGTACAGGATCTGCGAGGACACGCTGACGCTGAAGGACGGCGTGTACCGCATCGTCCCTGCGCAGTACTGGAAGTACATCAGCGAACTAAAGGACCTCTGGCCGTTCGACACTGGCGACAGAGACAGCTATCCGAGGGGAGGGGACTACGGGAAGTGCTGGTCCACGGTCACCGACAACAGCGACCAGGACAGGGTGGCAAGGAACCTCGAGCAATACTTCAATTCGTCGAGCTACCGCTCCAAGGACTACTTCTACTGGGACGGCAGCTACCACAAGCGCTACGGCCAGAGCCTCTGCAGCATGAACGGGAATGCCAATCTCGGCGAATGGTACGCCCAGAACAAGGGCCTGCGCTACGGTTCCGACAACGAGAACATGTATCCGGACATCGGCGCAATACAGAAATTCGCCATCATCTTCAGCAAGAAGCAGTTCGCGATCAGCGCCGCGATCAAGGGAGGCGTGAGTTCGAACTGGCTCTACAGCAAGATCGTCGAGTTCGCCAAGCGCAACAAGGTGAACGTGCACAACCTCGTGAAGTGGCAGGAGGGGCATGACCTGGAGGCTTGGGAGAGGCAGGACAAGGAGGTCCACGCGATGGCGCAGAAGGCGGAGAAGTCGTTCCAGGCCATCAAGACGCTCATCCAGAAGGAGATCAAGGACATCGAGAACATGGAGAACGGCACCGCCACCTGGACGGGCGACGAGGACGACCCCGTGTTCGACCCGAACGACGAGGAGGTCATGAAGGATCCGGCCTCGGCGGCGAAGAAGGCGCGCGCGAAGTGGGCGACGCTGAAGGCGAACCTGAAGAAGAAGCTTTCGGAAATCGACAACGCGGCCGAGGCGCTGCGGAAGCAATGGGCGCAGTACCAGAATGACGTCAACTCATTTGCGTCGGCGCGCGCGAATTGCGTCGGCACATACTTCGCGGAGGCCTGCATCAACACGCTCATCAAAACGGGGAACAAGACTATTTTCGACGCGGGGAACGACTCCAGCTTCAAGATTCCGGCAGGCTGCATGCCCTACGACATCGGGAAGGGGACCCGCGAGATGCTGGACAAGGTGAAGGCGTACTACGACAAGCTCGTCAAGTCGTATAACCTGGAGGTGGAGTACGGCGCGATGATGGGCCTCGAGAGCGCGGGGAAGGCGAAGCGCGAGGGCAAGTCGCCCGACGAGATCGTGGACGCGGCGGACGGCGTGGAAGACGACATGCCCGGCTCGCTCGCGCCCGGCAGCGACACAGGCAACATCATCGACAAGGACAGGCAGACCTACCAGGGAGGAGCGTGGAAATGGAACTGATCCGCACGATGAGGTCGCGCCTCGCCTCCGAGCAGGGCAGCGTGGGCGTGGTGGTGGCGCTCGTCATCTTCCTCGTGCTGGGGATGCTCACCATGACGTGGAACACGGCGCAGCTCTCGAAGGCGAAGATGCGCCTCCAGAACGCGGCGGACTCGGCGGCGCTCGCGCACGCCATCTGGCAGGCCCGCGGGATGAACGCCGTGCAGAACATCAACGACGAGATGTACGAGGCGCTGTCGCTCGCAGTGAAGCTCCGGAGCGTCGCGAAGGTGGTCGAGCCGATCGCGCTCGGCTTCGACGCGGCGTCGGCGACCCCGTTCGTGGGCGTCATCTTCAAGGGGATCGCGATCGCCATGCACACGATAGGCGTCCTGACGGGCGGGACGGGGGGATGGCTTGCCGCCAGGGTGTGCAAGATATTCCTGAAGCACATCGCCATGTTCTACGCGTGGGGATCGTCCGCGATGGGAATATGGAACGCGCAGCTGCTGGCCGCGCAGAACGAGGCGGATCCGCTCGCGCGGCTTGGATCGTCCACTTCGACCGCGGAATCCGACGGCTGGGTTTTCGGCATCTACACGCTGGGGCTGTCGAGCAAGCTCGCGGACGCGTTCAAGCTGCCGCTCGCGGAGTCGGGCAAGGACGAGGTGAAGAAGTCGCCGTGGAAGGAGAAGGAGATCAAGACGTTCGAGAAGTCAAAGTCGCCGTGGAAGCAGATCTACAGCTTCACCTGCGCCGGGGACGCGTGGGACATAAAGCCGTACGTCTCGAAGCGCGGCGACACGGAGGGCATCAAGGTCGAGAAGAAGACGAAGAACGGAAAGGATGTCACGGAAGTCGACGACAACGGCGTCCTGCCCGCGCCGACGATGTGGGTGGCGTTCAAGCTGAACGGAAACATCCATACGCTGCCGCTCGACGGCTTCTGGAACCCAGACGACAAGAAGCGGCTGATACATAGCGTGCCGCTGATTGCCGTGGCGGCGGCGCAGTGCGTCACTGGCGACGTGGTCCCGCACTCGAAGAAGATCGAGAAGAACAACACGAACCAGCGCCCGGCCGGCTTCGGCGCCGGCGCGACCGCGAAGCTCGTGCCCGTCTCCGAGGTCATCTACGGGTGGAGCAAGGTGGCCGGCTATGCAGTGGACGCGATTGTCTATCATTGAGAGTTAAGAGTTGAGAGTTAAGAGTTGAGAGTTAAGAGTTGAGGGTTGAGAGTTGTGAAGAGCGAAAGAGACATATTGAAGAGGCTGAGGAGGCGGCTGGAGAGCACGCGGGCGACCGTGATGCTCGAGTTCGCCTTCGTGGCGCCGCTCGCCGTCGCCGTCGCCGTCTTCGCCGCCGACTTCACCAGGATCCTCCGCACCGAGCAGCAGCTCGAGATCGCCTCGCGCCTTGCGGCTGACGTGGAGGCGCACATGGCCGACTACTACGGGAACAGCGCAAGTCCGAGTTCGGCCGCGAAGACTGTCGCCAAGAGATACCTGGTGGACGTGGCCAACGTGGCGGCCAAGGTCGGCGACGTGTACATCAAGGGCAGCTGCACCATAGTCAAGAACCCGATCACCTACATCATCGACTGGCTGAACAAGTTCATGAAGGGGCAGCAGTACAAAGAGGACAACGTGTTCCTGAACCTCATCGGCAAGGTGCTTGGCGGCCTCATGAACTTCATCACGTTCCGCACGGTCAACTACGTCACGGACGTGATCCCGCACGACCGCGAGGTGCGGATCTCCACGGCCACGTACATCTCGACCATCCTCCCCGCCGGCTCGTACGGGTGGCTCGGCCTCGCGGACCGCAGCAGCGGGAAGATCGGCGTGGGGCAGTTCGTCTACGATCTCGAGGGCGGCGTGGCGGCTACGGCGTGGAACTACAAGCTCAACACGTCCAAGAGGCACCGCGTGTACTGCTTCATGCCGGTGCTGGACTCGGTTCCGATGGCGCCGGTGACCTACGTGCGCAAGTTCAAGAGCTGGTGCGCCCAGCAGCCATTCCTGAAAGGACTCGTGAAATGAGGGAGAAGCTCGTTCGCACGGTCCTTTCGGTCCTGGCCGTCGTGGGCGCGGTCCTCGCGGTCCGCTGGACGATCCGCACGGCCATGGCGCGCGCTTACCGGGCGGAACGCGACGTCGGCGCCGTGGAGATGCCTGCCGTTCCGGCAACGCGGGTATGGTCGCTCGCGGAAATCGTGCCGAAGGAGCTGCACGTCAACATCGCGGGACTTGCGATCCGCCGCAGCGCGGAGCGGCTGCGGATGCCGTACGCCCTGGCCGCCGACCTGGCAGAGGACAGGGCGAAGAGCGCGGGCTGGGAACGGCTGGACGACGCGAACGCCCTGACGGTCAAGAACCTCTCCGGCATGGAGCGCGTGTACAAGACGCCGGAAGGGTCGATCGTGCTGCGCGAGGTGAGGGCGATCCGCGGAGACGACTCGCTGATGGAGGACTTCACGATCCCCGCGGAGCTGATCCCGGAGCATACCGAGCAGACCACGCCAGACGCGCTGGCGCGCCGCTCGGCGCAGCAGGTGAAGTCGATGATGCCGGGCGTGCTGCGGGACGTGGTGGCCGGCAGCCCGCTCATGACGGAGCTCATCGAGCGGGGCGGCGGCGCGGCGTTCATCGTCCACTGCGTGGCCGAGACGGCGGCGGCCGAGACGGCGCGCGCGATCGAGGCGGCTGCGCGCAGGGCCGGGTGGACGGAGTCGCCGTTCGACCCCGCAGGGGCGGGAAGGCCGCGCTCCCGCGCGGCCGAAAGCGCGGCGGACGCGCGGGAGGGCACTCCTCCCGTGAAGTCCGCCTGGACGAAGAAGAACCTGACGTTCTACTTCGAGGTCGTGCCGCGCGTGCAGGGCGGCGGGTGCGACGTGGACTACCGTTTCACAGATGACGAAGCGTACATCTTAACGAAAGGAAAAGCAAATGAAGACTGACAACCACACGAAGCTCGCCGTAGTGGCGGCGGTGCTAGTAGGCTTGTTCGCGGTGGTGGCCGTGAACAAGTACATCGCGGCCAAGACAGCGGTCGCCCCCACGCCCAAGGCGTCGATCCTCGTGGCGACGATGGAGATCAAGGAGGGTTCCGAGATCGGCGAGGAGATGCTGGGATCGGCGGAGATCCCGTTCGACTCGCTCTCCAACATGCACATCGCCTTGCCGGCGAAGGACGATCCCGGCTACCAGAAGGCGCTCTCGGACGTGATGGAGAAGATCGTCAAGCGGAAGGCGAAGCGCCTCATCGCCGCGAAGACGCCGGTCTTCTGGATAGACATCGCCACGGAGCCGAAGACGCCGTTCGCGGACCTCATCGCCGACGGCCACCGCGCAGTCACGGTGCCGGTGGATTCCGTCAGCTCCGTCTGCGGCTTCATCAAGCCGGGCAGCCGCATCGACGTGGTGCTGACCGCGACGGAGGAGAAGCTCGGCCTCGTCACCGGGCAGGCGGCGAGGGACGCGGGATCGCGCGTGGTGTCGAGCGTCATCCTGCAGAACGTGCCGGTGATCGCCACGGACCGCGTGTACGACCTCCAGAGCGAGTCGTCCGGCTACGGCACCATCACGCTCTCCCTGCCGACGAAGGCGGCGATCATGATCGTGCAGGCGCGCACGATGGGGCAGATCACGTACCTGCTCCGGAACATGCGCGACACGAAGACCGAGCAGGACCGCTCCAGCGTGACCGTCGCGCCCGGCAACTCGTTCGGCGACACGGTGAAGGCGTTCCAATGAATTAAATCGGCTTTCAGCCTTTAAATCGGCCTTCGGCCTTTAAATATTTAAAGCCGCGAAGCGGCGATTTAAAGCGTAGCGATTTAGAGCAGAGCGAAAAAGTGAAAGGAAAAGCGAAGATGAGAAAACTGACATTGTTGGCGGTGGCGGGCGCGGTGCTTGCCGCGAACGCGGCGGTCGTGCGCAAGTTGCCCGACATGAGCGTTGTGGAGGGCGAGATGGTCGCGACGGACTCGATGAAGGCCACGGCGGTGCGAAGCTCGAACACGGCCGTGTTCAGCGCGGCGCTGCGGGAGAGCGGCGAGGCGATCGTCTCCGGCACGCGCCTGGGTGAGGCCGTGCTGTCCTATGTGGACGAGCGCGGCGTGTTCGCGTCGCGGTCTGTCATGGTGGTGCCGGCCTACTGGGAGGTCCTGAGGGGGATGTTCTCGGAGGATCCCGAGATATCGGTCGCGATAGTCGGCGACAAGGTGGTGGTCCGCGGCGCGACCGCGAACGTCGACACGCTCCGCCGCGTGGACGACGTGAAGAAGCTGGATACCACGCGAATCGTCACGCAGGTCTCCTACTCCACGGCGCAGATCGGCGAGCTGGTGAGGGACTTCCTGCGGCGCTCCAACGTCACCAACATCGGAGTGAACGTGGTGGGGCGCGAAGTGTGCCTCTCCGGGCGCATGTACGACTTGCAGTCCAGCGAGCAGCTGAAGAAGCGCGTGGAGGGATTCGTGCACGACTTCCCCGGCATCACGGTGAACGTCGACGAGCTGCGCATCTACAAGCAGAAGATCCTCATCAACATCGAGTTCGTGGCGTACAACGACACGATGTCCCGCAACCTTGGCTTCTCTGGCCCGGAGGCCATCACGGCGGAGCTGGACTGGAACTTCGGATTCGATCATGAGAAGAGCACGGATTGGAGCCGCAAGCTGAGCTTGCCAGAAAGCTCATCAAGTAGCGGCACTGGCACAGGCGGCACTGGCACAGGCGGCACTGGCACAGGCGGCACTGGCACAGGCGGCACTGGCGCAGGCGGCACTGGCAGCGCTTCCGGCGCGTCTCAGTCCTCTGGCCTGACTTCGGAGAAGGGCAACTCGTGGTCCCACAAGTGGTCGGGCGGCACGCACGCGAAGGTCGAGGGCGTGAAGGCGACCATCAACCTCCTCAAGAGGAACGGCGCGGCGAAGACTCTCTACTCGACCACGCTCTCCACGCAGAGCGGCATCGAGGCCGAGTTCCAGAACGGCGGCACGATCCACCGCTCCACCATGGCGGGTGTCGGCGCGAGCGGCGGCCTCGAGTCGATCGAGTACGGCTACATCATCAAGGCGACGCCGCTCATCATCGATCCCAACACGGTCAACCTCGACTTCTCGCTCGACAACAAGCAGCCGAACAGCTTCGAGACCAGCCCAGACAAGGACATACGGATCAGCCGCTACCAGACCAAGTCGAAGTATCTGGTCAGGCCTGGCGAGTCGATCATGCTCTCCGGCTACAAGTACAACTCCGAGAGCGAGAACAAGAAGGGAACGCCCTGGCTGTCCAACATCCCGTGGATCGGGCCGTACCTCTTCGGCAACACGTCGAACGACGTCAACATGGACGAGATGCTTCTGGTTGTGACGGTGAACTGGTCGCTCGAGGACGAAAGCGATGCCACGGCCGCCCGCCTGAACGAAATGAAGGACCGCAAGGTCGAAGTGGAAATGCCCTGATGAAACCTCTTATCTTCACGCAAGGCGGCAAGCGCATCGCCACGCTCACGCCGCAGGAGGGCAAGGCCGGCGAGGTGTTCACCCTCGGCTCCGCCGCGAACTGCGACGTGGTCGTATCCGCCGAGTTCGGACTCGCGCCGCAGCAGGTGTCGTTCGCGCCGCTCGGCAGCGTGTGGTGGATCGGCGACATGGCCGCCGACGGGCGGCTCGAGATCGACGGGCGGCAGACGGCAGCCGAGGCGCTCGTGGGCCATGCGCACGTCAAGGTCGGGACGTTCGAGTTCGACGTGGAGTGCGAGGCGTCCGAGAACCGCAAGACCCGCCGCGAGGTGGCGTCCGACGTACTCTACTCGCACGCCCTCGCGAGTCTCTCGCGCAACCTGGGCGACTCCACCTCCGCGGACGAGCTGGAGCTGGAGCGGCGCATCGAAGCTTCCCTCGACGACATCTTCGCGCGTGGCATCCCGGAGCTGGAGGGCCTGGGCGGGGACGTGGTGGCCGACCTGCGCCGCGAGACGATGGAGGACATGCTGCGCCTCGGCCCGCTCGAGCCGCTGATCGCCGACGACTCGATCACCGAGATCATGGTGATCGACTACCGCCATATCTACGTGGAACGCAAGGGCAAGGTGGGCCTCACCGACCGCCACTTCCGCGATCCCGGGCACCTCATCCGCGTCATCGAGCGCATCGTGAACAAGGTGGGTCGCCGCATCGACGAGTCCAGCCCGCTCGTGGACGCGCGACTGGAGGACGGCTCGCGCGTGAACGCCGTCATCCCGCCGATCACGCCCGACGGCGCGTGCCTCACGATCCGAAAGTTCGGCAAGTCGCTCTTCACGCTCGACAAGCTCGTCTCCTTCGGCTCCATGAGCCCGGAGATGATGAAGTTCATAGACGCGTGCGTGGCGCTCCGAAAGAACATCGTGGTCTCCGGCGGCACGGGCTCGGGCAAGACGTCGCTCCTCAACGCGATCTCGCTCTGCATCGGCCCGACGGAGCGCATCATCACCGTGGAGGACTCGCTGGAGCTGAAGCTGCAGCAGAGCCACGTGGTGCGCATGGAGGCGCGCCCGGCGAACGCGGAAGGCAAGGGCGAGGTGTCGATCCGCCACCTCGTGAAGAACTGCCTGCGAATGCGCCCCGACCGCATCGTGGTGGGCGAATGCCGCGGCGGCGAGGCGCTGGACATGCTGCAGGCCATGAACACTGGCCACGACGGCTCGCTCACGACGGTGCACGCGAACACGCCGTCCGACACCGTTGCGCGTCTCGAGACGCTCTGCCTCATGGCCGGCATGGACATGCCGCTCTCGGCCATCCGCGCGCAGATCGCGAGCGCCGTCTCCATCATCGTGCAGACGGCGCGCCTTTCGGACGGCTCGCGCAAGACGATCGAGATCGCGGAGGTGTGCGGCCTCGACGACAAGGGCAACGCGAGGCTTCGGACGCTCTTCGAGTTCAAGCGGGAGGGCGTGGACCCCGTCACGCGCAAGGTGCTCGGGCATCACGTGGTGGTGGCGAGGCCGACGTTCTTCGAGGACTTCCACCTGCGCGGCGTGTCGCTCGACGAATCCATATTCGAGGGGGTTTAGCGGATGCCTGTCGATCTCATTCTTGCGTTCGGCGCGATCGCGCTCCTGGCAATCCTCGCGGGGGTTGCGGTGAAGGGACTTCTCGACGCCGCCCGGCGGGAGCGCGAGGCGGACGACGACGTGATGGCGCGCGCCGCCCACGTGGGCGACAGCCACATGCCCGAGTTCATCGCCAGGCGCATCCGCGAGCGCCGGGCCGGGAAGGTGCGTGCGGAACTGCCGGACGCGCTGGACATGGTTTCCAACTCCCTCACGGCAGGCCTCACCCTCCCCCAGGCGCTCATGCGCAACCTGGGGCACTTCCCGCCGATCGTGGCGGAGGAGTTCGCCCGGATACTCTACGACACTCGCCTCGGATACTCGATCGGCGGCGCGTTCGACAACTTCGCCCGGCGCCTCCCCATTCCGGACGTCCAGATGGTGGTGATCGCCTCGAAGATCGGCGTGGCGCACGGCGGAAACCTCGCCGAGAGCTACCGGATGCTCTCCACCCTGCTCAGGGACAACATGGCGTTCGAGGCGGAACTGCGCGCGATGACCACCGAGGGGCGCATGCAGGCCCTCGTGATGAGCGCGCTCCCGCTCGTGATGATCGTGCTGCTCAGCCTCGTGAAGCGCGACCTCGTGGCGCCGCTCTTCACGACCGGGGCCGGATGGGGGGCGTTGATCGTGCTGGCCATCATGCAGGGCCTGGCATACGTCTGGATCCGGAAGATCGTGGACATAAAGGTGTGACGCCATGAAGATAGACATTGTCATAGCCTTAGCCTGCACGGCCGTCTCCGCAATGGCGCTCGTCTTCCTCTTCGTGAGGGGCGTGCTTGGCACGGCGGGCGACGTGAAGCAGTCGGGGTCGTCGCTTCGGGCGATCCTCGCGCCGATAGCGCTCTTCATCGAGCACCGGCGGGGAAGGGACCAGGAGCTCAACCGCACGCTTGAGCGCCTAGAGAAGCTCGTGGTGCAGTCGGGCGGCCGCTTCATGGATGGAGCGACGGCGGGAGAGGTGTTCGCGGCCAGGTTCGTGCTGCCGCTGGCCACCTTCGCGGTGATCATGCCTTTGGGCGCGATGCTGCGGCTCCCTGGCGGCTTGGCGTTCATGGGGGCGGTGTTCTTCGCCGTGCTGATGTACGCGTATCCGGAGTCGGGACTGAAGGCGGCTGCGGAAGAGCGCACGCGCCGGTTCACGCGCGACCTGCCCGGGGCGCTCGACGTGATGCGGCTCGTGGCGCAGTCGGGCGGCGACCTGCTCTCGGCGATACGGGCCGTCATCGACGTGATGCCCGGCGGCCCGGTCCGCGACGAGCTCTCGCGCGTGGTGGCGGAGGTCACCATCGGCACCTCGCTCGCCGCCGCGCTGAACAACGTCGCGGCGCGCATCGGCACGAACGAGGCCAACGCCGTCTTCTCGACTCTCGCGCAGTCGCTGGAGATGGGCACGTCCGTGGCTGAGAACCTGCAGAGCGCGGCGCAGCTCATCCGCCATGCCGCGCGCGTGAAGGCGCAGACGCAGGCCCAGAAGGCCGTGGTGAACATGTCGTTCCCGCTGCTCCTCCTGATCCTGCCTGGCATATTCATCGTCCTATTCGCCCCGCTGGTAATACAGTTCATCAACAGGTAGAAAGTCATGCAGAAGAACAGTCAGAAGCCCGTTCTCGTGCCGACGGTGTACTCGGCGCGCGTGGTGCTGTGGTCGATTGCCCTGGTCGCGCTGTTTGGCGCGCTGCTCTGGGTCTATTACGCCTGGAGCGCGCTGGCGCAAGCCCGCGAGAAGCTGGGCGAGCCGGTGCAGGCCGTCGTGGAGATGCCGCTCTTCAAGGTGCGGCTCCCGCTCGGCTGGGAGGCGTACAGCAAGGACGGCAACGCGCTCGCCGTGTTCCGCAAGAAGGGGCAGGACATCCCGATCCTTTTCCTGCTCGCCGAAACGGACCCGGGGTTCCCGTACCATGCGCTCGACGTCAACCCGGCCATCGTGCTGCACCTCGTGGAGGAGGACATCCTTGCCGAGCATCTCGACGGCATCCCCGAAGAGCTTCCGATCAAGGTGATCGGCTCGGAGCAGCTGACGGTCCGTCCCGGCGTCACCGCCGTGCGGATGCTGTTCGACATCGCCGGCCACGACGGCGAGGCGCTGGTGTTCTACGCGGGCGACATACGCTACGTGCTGTGGGGGCTATGGAAGGACGGAGACAAGGAGTCTGCCGCCGACATACACGGGTTCTTCCGCCGCATGTTCGAGGACTTCGACCTCCCAGAGCGGCGCGAGTACATCGACCGCCCGGTCGTGGACTCCGGCAAGCTCACGTCAAAGATGAACGCCGACATGCTCCGGCAGGTTCAGCGCGAGATGGCGCTCTGGCGCCTGTTCGCCGCCCGCGCGGAGGCGGAGCCGGACGCCGCGCTCCTGCCGGCGCTCCAGCACTACCGCGAGGGATTGCGGCTCCTGTCGTCGATCCGCCAGGAGCGCGTCGCCCTGTCGTCGGACGACTTCAAGCTCTACCAGCGCCTGCTGGAAGAGCGGCGCGAGGACGTGGACGAGTGGTTCGTGGTCCTTGACAAGGCCGTCGCCATGCGCGACTGGGACAGGGCGCGTAGGCAGGCGAGATGGATCATGTCGCATGCCACGCTGACGGGCGAGCGGGCGGACGTGCGCCGTGCCGCCGACATCCTCGCCACAAAGATCCCGCCAGAGGATGACGGGAACGCCGGAAAGTAACAGGTTTAAGGTCGGGAGTCTGGACATGCAGGAAAAACTCAAGATATTCTCCGCAGACGGTGAGACGCTTCTGGAGCGCGATCTCGCGGATGTCGAGAAGCCGCTCATGCTGCTAGCCGGCGACGCGCCGCAGCTGGTGGAGGTGGTGCCGCAGGGCGCCGATGTGCTGGGCGCGCTCGTGCGCGACGAGGACGGATGGACGCTGGCGTCCGCTAAGGACGACATTCCAGTGTCGTCCGGCCCGAAGACGGGCACGGACTTCCACCTCACCGCCGGCGTCGCCTGCGCCCTCGGGCCGTGGGTGTTCCGCATCGAACGCGAAGGCGCTAGCACGGGCTCCGTGCTGCTGTGGCGCGTGGGCTCGAGCGCGATCGCGGCCGACCCGCTCATACAGGGCAGGAACGCCGTCGCGTCTGCAAATGGCGGCGCGTATGCGGTGAACCCTGCCGTAGCCGGCGCGGAACTGTGCTCGATCTTCCCGACGGCGGACGGCGTGGACGTGACCGCGGCCGACGGTGCGCAGCGGCTATCGGTGCCGTTCGCCACGCTCTTCGCGGTGGGGCCCTTCCAGGGCATGGCGCTTCCGGCGTCGGACGCGGCGGCGGCGGTGAAGAGCGGCAGGCCGTTCGGATGGCCGGCGCGGAGCACGCGCGCGGGACTGATGGCGATGCTGCTCCTTGTGGGCCTTGCCGCGCTCGTGGCGCTGTCGTTCGTGAAGAAGAAGCAGTCGGTGGACGCCGTGCTGGCGGCAAAGCACGGCCCCGAGCTCGTCTCCCGCACGCTCTGCGCGGACGACGCCAAGAACACGGACGAAGACGCCCTCGTGTACCAGAACTCCTTCTACCGTGCGCTTCCGCTCATCCTGAAGGCGTCCAGATCACCGATCACCCGCGACCTCCTGCAGCGAGGCCGGCAGGTCGTCGGGCACGTCGGCGGAGTGAAGGCGAAGGATAACGAGAAGATGATCAAAGACATCCTGCGCTTCCTGCAGGACGTGGACGACATCCAGGGCGCCGCGCAGAAGGGCGACTGGATTGCGCTCAAGGACAAGCTTGCCGCTGCCGACCGGGCGATGTTCACGCGATGCGACGCCGACATGTTCTACGAGGACGCGCAGGAGGTCGTGGATTTCGTGACCGTGGCGCTGCCAAAATTCTTCGTGGCCGCTTCCGAGGTGGGCGCGGCGAGATTCAAGGACACGGAAAAGCAGATTCAGGACTACTTCGATGCCCTGAAGGACAACCTGTTCATGTCGGGGGACATCGTCCGCCGCGAGCGCGACAACGCGGAGGTGCGCTGGAATGCCCTCGCCGCATACGTGCCGGCGCGCGAACGCTTCCTCGCCTCTCCCGATAGCGTTGGAGCAGACCTCCGGGACACCTGGGCCGACCTCGTGGACGTCTTCGATTCGGATGATGCCGCGTTCGCCCCGATGCTGAATCACGAGCGCGAGCGGCTCATGGCGGCGATCCTGAAGCGCGCGGACACGGCGAAGTCAGTCACCCTCATCCTGCTCTGCGAGCTTGGCGAGGCGGTGGGCGTGGACAACGCCAAGCTTTCGGAGTGGCGCAAACGCGCCGCCGAGGCGCGCAAGGACATTTCGGCCCAGTACAGGGAGAAGTACTCCGACTACCGCATGCGTGCGGCGGTGGCGCCAGGCGCAAAGGAGACGCTGGCCGTCCTGGACGAAATGATCGCGCTAGGCCTGGAGGACAACTCGTTCCACCAGTGGGCCTTGCGCGAGAAGGCGCGCGTGCAGAGCAAGAAGGAAGAGGTGAAGAAGGAAGAGGTGAAGGTGAAGGGAGAGGTGAAGGAAGAGGTGAAGGTGAAGAAGGGAGGCGCGAAATGATAAAGAAGATAAACATCGCTCTGGCGATTGCGTTCGCGGCCATGTTCGCCATGAAGGGACTCAAGAACTTCAAGGAGGCAAGCGCCAAGCGCGCCGCCGCGCAGGACCTCGCCGCGGAACAGCAGGGGGAGTCGCAGCTCGCCCCACGCGTATACTACGGGTACTGGGCCGGCTACACGCTGGAGAATCCGATATCAAACAGGAACGGCGTCCTTCTGGACATCGTGCGCGCCATATTCCCGAAATCGACGTTCCACCATATCCACGGCGACGTGAAGGACTTCGCCAAGGTCTTGCGCGAAGATCCGCATGCCGTCGTGGTGGGCTTCGGCAGCCATCCGGCGCTGAAGGAGTCCCCGTCTGCGCCAACGCCGCTCATGGCATGTCCGCTGGTGGTGATGACGCTTCGCACGAATCCCTGGTACTACGACGGGGTCAAGTCGCTCGATGGGCTGAGGATCCTTGCGGACGAGGCGTTTCTCGACTACAAGGTGATAAGGGATCTGCACGAGCGTGCGGGACAGAACCCGGAGCGGCTGCGCATCATGCCGTCTGCGGTATCGAAGGTCGTGATGGCCGAGATGGTGGCGAAGGGCGAGGCGGATGCGTTCGTGATGGCCGACCTTGCGAACGTGAAAGGCGCCTCGATCGACGGCATGGCGTCAGTGCGCTTCATCCAGCACTTCCGCAAGTCCAAGCCGATCGCCAACGACGGGACCCTCCTCCACGTGTCAGGCAATGACGCGGGATTCGCGAAGAGCGTGGTGGAGGAATACGAGGCGGGATTGAGGCGCATCGACAAGAACGGCATGCGCCGCCGCATATTCGAGTACTACGGCATCGCCTACGAGCCCGTGAAGCCATAGGATCGCCATAGGCAAGGCCTATCGGAAGGAGAAAGGACTTCCGATTACCCGATACTGCCGCTCCGATGCTACACTATTCGGCGTCGACACCGCATCAGGCGACGACGAACGAACCAATCCGAAAGGAGCATCAACATGAGCGACAGAAAGTACCATATCGAGACGCTGGCGATCCACGCCGGGCAGGACGCGCACGGCGACCCCGCCACCAACGCACGGGCCGTGCCGGTGTACCGCACCACTGCATACAACTTCCGCGACTCCAAGCACGGGGCCGACCTCTTCGGCCTGCGCGAGCTCGGCAACATCTACGCCCGCCTGATGAACCCCACGAACGACGTGCTCGCAAAGCGCATCGCGGCGCTCGAAGGCGGCGCGGCGGCGCAGACGCTCTCCTCCGGCACGGCAGCCATCTACTTCACGGTCACGAACATCGCGCGGGCCGGCGACGAGATCGTGGCGGCGAGCAATCTCTACGGGGGCACCTTCAGCCAGTTCGACGCCATCCTGCCGAACGTCGGCATAAAGGCCAAATTCACGCCCGTGAACGACTTCGCCGCCGTCGAGGCGGCGATCAACGAGAAAACGCGCCTGGTCTTCATCGAGGCCGTCGGCAACCCGGCCCTTGACATAGCGGACATCGAAGGCTACGCGGCCGTCGCGCACCGCCACGGCTTGCCGCTCGTGGTGGACGCCACGTTCACTCCGCCGCCGCTTCTTCGCGCTCTCGACCACGGCGCGGACTTCGTGATCCACTCGCTTTCGAAGTGGATCGGCGGACATGGCGCCGGCATCGGCGGTATCGTCGTGGAGAAAGGCGGATTTGACTGGACGAATCCCAAGTTCGCGCTCTACAACGAGCCGGACGCCGGATACCACGGTCTCCGCTTCGCGCACGACCTGCCAGAGCCGCTGAAGCCCATCGCGTTCTCGATCCGCCTGCTGACGGTCGGTATCCGCAACCAGGGTCCGACGCTCGCACCCGACGCGGCGTGGATCTTCCTGCAGGGCGTGGAGTCGTTGCCGCTCCGCATCGCGCGGCACAGCGAGAACGCGCTCGCAGTGGCGAAGTGGCTCCAGAACCACCCGAAGGTGGCGTGGGTGAAATATCCCTCGCTTACGCAGCCCGAGCTGGCCGCGAAGTACCTGCCCAACGGCGCGGGCGGCGTGGTCGTGTTCGGCGTGAAGGGAGGAGCCGAAGAGGCCCGCAAGGTCACGGACGCGGCGAACGGGGACATCTTCTCCATCCTCGCGAATGTGGGCGACGCGAAGAGCCTCATCATCCATCCGGCCTCGACCACCCATTCGCAGCTCTCCGACGAGGATCTGCGCAAGGGCGGCGTCGCCCCCGAGCTGATCCGCCTCTCCATCGGACTCGAGCACATCGACGACATCATCGCCGCGCTCGACGAAGCTCTGGCGACGATCTGAACGATGGGAGGGGCGCAATTTATTGCGCCCGCAACGGGAGGGTCGCGCTCCCGCGCGACCGAACCAACACCAAAACCAACACCAAAACCAACACAAACCAACAAAAAACTGCCGACTGTTCGGCAGAAAGGAGAACTAGACAATGAACATCAAGATCAACAGCAAATTCATACGCACCGTAATCTCATTCTCGGTTGCGGCCATAGCTGGCGCGGCCGTGCATGGCGGCGTGCCGCTGAACAACCTGCAGGGCACGGGAGGCATAGCCTTCAACCCCCTTGCCTACACGGCCGGGTTGCCATGGGACGGAGACGGCGGAGGAGATACGACGAACGAGGTCGAGCATTCCGCGCTGAACGGCAAGGTCTCGCGTCCGCAGGTCGGCGCCTGGTACGTGAACCTCAACGACGCCGGCATCAACTGGTGGGCCGGTTCGGCGGCGATCACGTTCGCGGACCGGGTGGAGTTCTCCACCGGCTACGGGTTCATAAACGCGCACAAGTACGGCGACAAGTCGATCAACACCTATAATGTGGGCGCGAAGGTGCGGTTCCTAGACGAGAACGCCTTCGACACGTCGTGGGTGCCGGCTCTCGCCATTGGCGGCGTGTGGAAGTACACGGACTCAAGGACGGTCGACGCGTTCCACCTGGACCACAGCGGATTCGACGGCTACATCGTCGCCTCGAAGCTGATCACGCAGACGCCCGTGCCGGTGCTGCTCTCGGCGGGCCTGCTGCTGTCCGACGAGGTGGTGAACGGCGTCGTTGGGCACAACGACTACGACGTGGTGGCCTTCGGCAACATCGACGTGCTGCCGGCCGAGAACGTCGCCATCGGCCTCGAGTACAAGCAGGGCGTGAACGCGGGCGACACGTCCGCCACCGGCGGGCACTCAATCCGCAACCACGACTACTGGGACGCGCACGTAGCCTGGTTCGTGACGAAGAAGCTCAGCCTCGTGGCCGCCTTCACCGAGACGGGCGACAAGGACAAGTTCTACAGGAGGGGCAGCGTCAAGGATCTTGGCGTCGGCTCCGGGGCCGTGTTCTCGATCCAGTACCAGTTCTAGCATGAATCGCAGGATCCGCGCCTAGGCCAAGACACCCAGGACACCCAAGACTCCCAAGACAGCCCACCCTGCCACAGTCTTGGGTGTCTTGGGCGTCCTGGGTGTCCTGGTTCGCCGGCCAGAAAATGAAATCCCTTGCGGGCGGCCCGCCCACCCCAAGTGGCGCTCATGAAACTCCGAATCTCCAAATCTCCCAGTGGCGAAAGCAATCATTCAGGCCTTGCGCGGCGATTCGGGAAACTGGTATACTGTGCGGCATGGGCAATAGTCAAGAAGGTGCAGGTGCGCAGCAGGGGCAGGTCAGGGGTCCCGTGCTGGCGGCGGGGACCATTATAGGGAAATGGCGCGTAGTCGGGCTGTTGGGGAGAGGGGGCATGGCCGAGGTGTACGAAGTGGAGGACGTTGCGCTCGGCGCGCATTACGCCCTTAAATTGTTCACGTACGCGCGCGGGGAGACGGCCGCTGTCAGGACGAGGTTCTTTGCCGAGGGGCGTCTTCTCGCCAAGCTAGACCATCCGCGGCTAGTCCGGGTGTATGATGTCGGGGAAGATGAAGCAACGGGCCGCCCATATTTCGTGATGGGCATCATCTTGTCCCCAAATGGACGTCCAAAGACGCTGGCGGATGTCGACGTTGGCAGCGTCGACGAGGATCAGGTGGCCGTCTGGTACGACGATCTTCGCGAAGGGCTTTCGTATATCCACGCAAGAGGCATCTTGCATAGGGACCTGAAGCTGCAGAATGTAATGATCGGGCCGGACGGACATGCGGTCCTTTCCGATTTTGGCCTGGCAAAGGTCGTCGATCCCGAGCTCAGGACCGATGTGGGCCTCTCGCTGGAGCAGACGCTGACTGCCGTCAGGGACGGGAAGAAGATGGTCATGGGAAGCGTGGGCTACATGGCGCCTGAGGTGGAGATGGGGCTGGCCGCCTCGAAGGAAAGCGACTGGTATGCGCTCGGGGTGATAATCTTCCGCTTGCTGACCGGCCTATGGCATGATGCCAGGACGGATGTGCAGTCTGTCCTCGGAGCCTACAATCCGATCTGGCGGGATGTTCTGCCGAAGCTGCTGCATTCCAACCCGGCAGGGCGGGAATGCCTTGACTGGCATGCTCTTGAGAAGGCTCGGCGCGAGGAGGAGGAATGCCGAATCGACATGGAGCTGGACCGTCTGCGCAAGGGGCGGCGCGAGGCCGTTCGGGGGCGGCGCCATGGATGGATGGCGGCTGCGTTGATGGCGGTAGCTTTTGCCGTGCTGGCTGTTTTTTTCGTCATGGGCGCGTCGAGGCGGCATCTTGACTTCGATTCGGTAATCCGCATTCCTCCAGATGCGCCAGAGACGGATTCGCAGGAGGAAGGGGCCTTGCCGTCGTATGGGCAATTCGCCATGTCACGGATTGACGCCTGGGTGCTTACGCACGATATCTTCGCAAGCCTGAACTCCGGAGGCATCACGAAGAAGAAGGCGATAGAGGAGCTGGATCGGCTGGCAAAACGGGCTGAAGACGATGATATGTACCTGTTTGCCGCCAATAATTCATCTTATGTCCAGGTTGGAGACAACGTCTCGCTTGCGTTTCTGCTCCATTCGGCTGCATCCAACCTCGTGAACGGCACTAAGGAATGAGGTCGGCAAGAATGAGGTCGGCACCTTGGAGCGTTTGGGCTTGAAAATTTTTTTCAGAAAGTTTGTCATTGGGCGTCAGCATGCGCATACCTACAGATGGTTAAACTTGTTGCTCGAACCGAGGCGTCCTTCTTCAGCGCCTCGGTTTCGTGCATCTTGGGGGGGGGCTGAACTTGTGTCGGCGGCCAGGCGGGCACCAGGCCGCTTCGCGCTCTTGGCGGCGGGCCGTTGGCCAGGCAGGCACCAGACCGCTTCGCGGGATCCGCGCCTTGGCCAAGACCGACGGGACTCCCAAGACTCACAAGACAGCGCCTGCTTGGCGGCAAGCCCACTTTGCCACCGTCCTGGGTGTCTTGGGTGTCCTGGGTGTTTTGGCTCGCCCACCTTCCAAAGAAATCCCTTGCGGGCGGCCCGCCAACTGGAAGTGGCACTCCCTCCCGTACCCCGCACTAGGCACTAAGCACTAAGCACTAAGCACTAAAAAAATTTTTATTTTTTTCACAAACCCCCTTGCGCGGTGCAAAACGATTTGGTATTATATCGGCGTCTTTGAGCAAGGTAGAGGATTCGGACGTGGTGTCCGGGCCTGTGGTTAACGGACTAAGGCACAACGAAAGTTGACTCGACCGAGCGAAGGGACAGCAAGTTAACCACTCCAAGTGGACTTGAGCGAAAGCAGCCGGGTGGCGGCTGGAGCGAGAGGAAGCGAGGAGGTCGGGGAAGGGTCCAACAAGCCCGACTCCAAAAACGAAAGAAACGAAACAATGAAGAAAATCATGATTGTAGCCGCTATTGCGGCGATAGCTGGCGGAGCATTCGCTGAGGGGTACAACTTCTCGGCAACGCTCAAGACCACGCAGGGACGCAAGGGTACCGACGCCATTACGACGCTGAACCTCGGCAAGCTGGGTAGCACGTTCTGGTATGAAGATGCCCTCTATGCGGATATCATCCAGTCGAACACCGCTTGGCAGGCGACGAAGCTGATTGATGGCCAGTCTGTCCCTACGGTTGCGAAGACGAAGACGAAGGATGGCACGACCGTGGATATGAACGGTAGCTACCTCCTTTACCCGCTTGGCGGAACCAATTATGCATTTGCGGTCTCTGCGCTCAAGACCCTCGCGAACACGTATGATCAGCGCAGCGCTGGCCGCTGGTGCGAAACCATCAAGGTTATCGATCCTGCCAGCTGCTATCGTGTTGCGGGCACCAAGAAGATCAATCAGGACTTCGTCTGGGAATATGGCGAGTACTTTGACTGCTGCACCGAGGTGACGAACGTTTCTTGGACTGTGGCTGCCGGTGCTTTCACGAACGGCGTTGCCGGTGGTGAAACGGTTGTTAGCCCTGCTAACCCTGCGACGAGCTTTGTCTTTGACAATGGCTTAATGGCTATCGCATATTCCACCAATCAGGTTGAAGGTCCGATCTCGGCTGTCAGCACGCTCTATCAGCGTTTTGGCGCTCAGGCGAGCAACAGGGCTAACCGCCTTGAGATCTATGCCGGCATTCCTTATGCCTACACGGACGACGGTTATCTCTTCGCTGGCTGGATTGCCGGTCAGGGCACCGCTCTCTTCGCCGACAGCATGGATGCCAGCACGATCAGCGGCAACATCGTTGGTGTCATTGAGGCGCCTACGTGCGAGAACTGCTGCACGGCTCCTACGCCGTCGTGGGCGTTTGACTGTGCGAATGGCACCACGGCCGCTCAGCTTCCGTACTCGGCGGCATATGGTACGTTCCGCATTCGCTATGTCAGGAACCTCCGCTAATTGATGTCAGTTGTCTGAATACTACTTGACATCGAAGGAAGCACGGGGGTGACGCGGCAATCGCATCACCCCCGTTGCTTTATAAGAAAAAGAGGAAGGGAACAGGGGTAGCATGATGCCGAAAGCAACAAATCTGGTTTGGGCCGTTGCTTTGCTGTTTTTCATGTTGGGGTGCGACGGGCCGAAGGAATCACGTATTCTTGCAATCGTGAACGGCAAGCCGTTGACAGATGCTTTTGTGCGTGATGTGGTCAATGTGAACGCGAAGATCAGCGAATTCTCCGGAAAGAAGGTCGCAGAAAAGGATTTCCGCAATTGGGCCAACAAGGAGTCAGAGCGGATATTCCCTGGGCTTGTCTCGGCTCAGATCCTAGAGGATGGGTTGGCAGCTGCAGGCATAGTAGCGGGAACGAACGAGACAAGGCGTTTGCTTGTGAAATACAACATGATGTTGCGCCGAAGGGCGAGGACGCCAGAAGAATTATTCGGACAATTCGGCGATCTTGCGGACGCGTTCAAGCTTCAGTTCGGTCGCTCTTGCCTTTTCGAGGCGTTTAACGTCCGTTTTGCCGAGCAGGAGGTGACGGACGCGGAGATTGACGATCTGCTTGACGACAAGAACATACTTAAGAAGGTTGCTGCGGATCTGGACAAGAAGGGCAAGGAGCATGCAGACAAGGCGTGGGAACGTTTGAAGGCAGGCGAGGATTGGGACAAAGTTGCGAAAGAGTGTTCCGAGGACAAGCTGGTTGATCCCCATAATGAATCTTTTTCCAAGGAATGGGCAACTGTCGACAAAGAGGGCTTTGGCTATCCGGAGCTTGCGATTGCGCTCAGGACACTCCACAAGGGAGATTATTCCAAGCCCATTGACGTTGACGAGGGACTGATCATCGTCAAGGTGCTTGCGGAAGGGAAAGACAAGAAATACGCATTGGCGAGAATGCTTTTCAGAATGGCTGAACCTGTGACTATCCCCTCAAGGGAGGAGGCTCGCGAGGAAATTCGCGCGAAAAAGGCATTTGCCAAGCAGGATGCCTTCGTCAAGGACCTCAAGGAGAAGGCGGTGGTGACTTATCCTTGCGGCACAAATTTCAACTTCAAGGTTTTCGGGGAATGACATGAAGAAACTGTTCGCGTTGCTGTTGGTGCTGCCTGTTGCGGCATTCGCCGTAATGGACGTGAACCCGTCTGATACGACGGTCAATCCCGGCGTTTGGTGCGGCAATTTCACGGCTGCCAAGAACTATGCGGACCAGCACGGCATCCCGTTGGTGCTGGTTTGGGGCGTGCGGACGACAAAATACGGGGAGTGTGAGCATTGTGCCGCATTGACGGCAGAGCTGAAGACGTCTGCCGGTCTCGCGTGGGCGGCTTCGAAAAACGCTGTGTTCTGCTTTGTGGAAGGATTCGACTGGAACGATGTCGGAGCAAACGCCGGATCGGGCGCCAAGGCGTTCGCGCAGACGGCCAACGGAACCATGGGGGCCTTGAGCACTACGCCTTTCGTCTGTCTCTATTGGTCTTTGCGAAGGCCCACGAGGTTCACCGGAACTCTGGGAACCATGTATTCGACAGAAGGCTCCAGTCTGCTGGCCCAGTTCGAGAACAGTTTCGAGAAGTTCGTTTCGGAGGTTCCTCCTTCCTATGCGAGTTTCCCGTTCGGCGACACGGTGAACGACCGTCTTGAGGTGGTGGTGGGCAAGACGCAATACATCGACATACCGGTGACGAGAACGGACATGACGAACGTGGCCGCCACTTGCAAGGTGTCTTTCTCGTGCGACGGCGTTGTTTCTGATACGAACATCGTCTGGGCGGCAGGCGAGACGATGAAATTCGCCAGGTTCAACTTGCCTGGGACGCTTACGTCGTCTTCGTCCATTTCCGTCTCCTTGGGCGATGCTTCTGCGGTTGTCTTGGAGACAAGAACCATCCATCCCGTATTGGAGGCGAATCTGGAGAACTCGCCCAAGAATCCGTATTGGCTTGGCGAGAAGGCTCCTGCCGCGCTCAATTGGGGCGAGTGGACGATAGATATCGACGCGGCGACGAACAAGGTCAACGCGTGGAACGCGGCGAACCCGTCGCAGAGGGCATACGCCATGATCCTCGTGGAGGGCTGCTGCTGGTGCCCGGACTGCGCCATGACGGAGGCGAACATCTTTGGCAATCCAGAGTTCAAGGCATGGGCCGAGTCGAGGCGCATCGTCTTTGGCGTGATTGACATACCGAGCAATCCGCAGCCTATAGATGCAAAGCCGTCCTTGCTGAGGTACGAGACGTACAGGACGGGCGACAGTTTCGTTACGCTGCGCGGAACGGCCGCCACGAACGAAACGATGCGCTATCAGAGCGGAGCCGGATATCTCTCCCGCCACTCCATCGACTATGCCGACGCCCTTGCTTTGGCAGACCGCAACAGGTTCCTCATGGGGCACGACACGCTCAACGGCGGATGGAACCGCCCGGAACGGACCAACAAGAACCGCACAGGCGTTCCTGTCTTCCTCCTTCTTCGTGGGGACGGGACGATCGCCGCTCGCTGGAACCGTTTTTCGGACGTAGGTCCCGGGGAGTACCACTCCGGCTATCTGCGTCGCTTCGACGAGATGCTCGCAATGGTAGACGACGAGCATGAAGAGTCCGACGACGACAAGTCCACGACGACGAGGACAGTGGCTCTTACGGATTCGCTTTCGGGTACACTTTCTGCCGTTGACCAGGCGGACGTCTATGCGATAGGGGCGACTGCGGACATGGCGGTGAAATACGACATCTCGGGAGGTGACGGCGAACTTGCGGCATCGATCATAGACACGAATGGCGTTGTTCTTGCGACTGCCAGTGGGGTCGCATCGGCCGGCTTCTCCGTGTTCGCGAGGCTCGACGAACGGAAGTGCTTCCTGAAGATTGCGCCAAAGGCGGTTGCCGACGGAACGTTCTTCGGCTACACGAACGGGACTTCGACCTTGTGCTCGTACGCGGTGTCTGCAACCGGGTGGCCCAGCGGCGGAGAGATCGGGTTTGTCGATTCCGCCATATCCGTAACGGAGGGTGGGTGTGCGACAATCGGCGTGGCGCGTTCCAATGGCAAGGCGGGGGCGGCGTCCGTAAAGGTGACGCTTTCGTACAACGGCGCTGAAGGCCGTGTGGCGTTTCAGGACCAGGTGCTGTCATGGGCGGATGGCGAGTCTGGCGTGAAGAACGTGCAGCTGGACGTGCAGAGCGACGCCGAGGCGCAGGGTACGGCGGATGTGATGCTTGAACTTGTCGAACTGAATGCCGCCTCGGCAGATGTGACGCTGGTCGACGGGGCGACTTCCGTCAGGGTGTCGGTGCTTGACGACGATGTTTTCGGGACGCTTCTTGACAAGAACGTGGCATACGGCGAGTCGGTCTCCATCGACGGGTGGCAAGCTGGCGATGCCATATCGCTGTGCAAGGTTGAAGGTTCGCTTCCGGCGGGGCTTTCGGTGTCGTGTGCTTCAGGCGCGGTGACGATTGGCGGATTCCCAAGCCGCGCTGGCGAGTACTCGGTTTCGTACGAAGTTCGGCTCTTGCGGGGCGGGACGGCAGTGGCATCGCAGCTGATCGAACTTGAATACACCGTCCGCGATTTCAACTTCGCGACCATCGTGCCGTCGCTTTCCGGCACAAGGACATACCGTAGCCTTCCGGTGATAGGCGAAGACATGCGCGTGAAGGGGGTGCTGGACTTGACCGTTCCGCGCACAGGGCGTCTCAGCGCGCGCTATCGCATGTCGGGCGCGTCGTATTCGTATTCCGCCAAGTGCTGGGCGGGTTACGATGCTCCCTATGGCACGGTGACGGCTTTGCTTTCCGCCGTGGCGCCTGAAAACGGCCAGATGACGGTCGTGCTCGATTCTGGAGGCGGCACTGCCACGTTCGACGATCCGTCGGGCGGAGGAGTGCTGTCCGTGGCGTTTTCTTCAGATGTATGGTCTGCCGCAAATCCGGCAACCACCTATCAGGGGCAGTATACGGTGCAGATGCCGCAGACGAACATCGCTGACACTGCGTCGGCAATGCGGCTTTCGGGCTCGGCTTACATGGCGATGCGCATGGTTTCCGGATCTGCAGTCAACAGCGGCACCATGCTTTTCGCGGGCGTTCTGCCCAACGGGCGGACATTCAGCGGGACGTCGATGCTCGCGCCGTCGGGCACAGGTTCCGCATACATGCCTTTTTACTGCTCCAGAGCCGATTCGGTGGCGCCGTATGCCGTTTCCGGCGAATTTGAGATATTCCCGAGAGATGCGGGGCTGTGGACGGTGAAGGAGCATGCCATCGCCAGCTGGCAGACATCCGAGGCATTCGACCATTCTGCGGACTTCGAGGTTTATGGCGGATACTACGACGCCGATGGCGTACAGGCGGCGTTCGACGGAGACTTTTCTGGTGCGACTGAAAACTTCGGGATACTTCTCGACACGGCATCGGTGGCGTCTTCGCGCCACGGAAACGGGGTTGCGGCCGCCGCAGTGCCCCTTAGCATGGTTTCGGGGGTGCCGCAGATACGTCCTTTGGCGGGCAATCCGCAGGATGTGACGTTGCGTTTCTCGCAATGGACGGGCGTGGTCTCGGGCGAGTTCTACGTTCCTTTCGAGGGGGAGGGCAGACTTGCGGTAACGTATCGCGGGATTGCCCTGCCAGGCTGGCAGGGATGCGACGCATGCGCGGAGGGGTTCGTTGAAAGGCCGTGGGCGGTTGGCGCGTTCTCGTTCTCGGACAGGTCTTCCGCCGGTGCGTACCGCAATGGCGCCGGAATTGAGATTGGCAGAATGTGGTGAGGAAAACAGGAATGGAAAAGACATGTAGATATATCGCGATCGGGGCGCTCGTCGCCTTTTCGGCGCTTGGCGCATTCGCCGCCGCCGCCACGGGCAACTGCAAGGATCGGGCGGTCGACTTGACTTCGCGGGATGACGGAGGCATCCAGTTGACCCTGGTGCGCCTGTGGAACAGTGAATTCGGCGAATGGGAGGATGCCGCGCCTGACAACGCCGTAAAGGATCAGGCGGGCGGCTATTGGTACAAGTTCACGATTCCCGTAGGGTCTGATTGCGTGTTCTACATAGACCCGGCGTCAGTGATCTCCGACAACGGCGGCTACTATATCGGCATCGACGACGTCTATGCCGAGGGCGCGAATTCCATATTTGACTGGTATGACGATCCGACAACCAGGACTCAATACTGGTTTATCAGGGCTTCCGACTGGGACGAAGCGGACAGCGGCAATGTCAACGTATACGTGTGCCTTGCCGGCGACTATCCAGGCGTGAAATGCACGTTCTACCACTATTTCAAGGGCGGGAAGACCATAGCCGATTTCGCGCCGCCTGGAACGGAGCTTGCTCCCATAGCGGTCGATGTGTCTTCTGACGGTTCGCGCGCCGCTGCGGTTTCCGCTGCAACAGCCAACTATTGCTGCTATTCGGCAAGTCTTGTCGCCGGGACGCGCTATGTGTTTACCTGCAAGCCAAATGGCACGAACGACGTGTGCGGCATCGTATTAAACCTGGCGAACGAGAACATCGAATACGAATATTCGTCTTACGTCGATGGGGAAACGGGGGAGTGCATCGTAAAGGTGTTGCCTTACGAGGATGTTGTAGCCGAGGTCGACCTGATGGCGGGCAACCTCAGGGACTGCACGTTCTCGTGGCATCAGACGCTTGTCGGGACATTCGGCTTCACGGCGTCGGGCTACACCTTCGCGGACACTTCCGGCGTTGCGGTGGCTACAGTGCGCAGGACCTCCAACGACGTGGCCCATCGGCTCAAGTGGATGACTGTGGCGGAAACGGCACAGGCAGGCATCGACTACACGCCGATGTCCGGAGAGATCGTCTTCGATGCGGACGGCGCGTATTCCGAGAACATAGCGATACCGCTCGTTCAAGGCGCGGACGCGGCAGGCGGCACGAGGAGTTTCGCGATCAGGCTGGAAAGCATCCCCGAAAACGACCTTGCCGATGGCGAATATTCGCCGGCTCCAAGCCCCCGGGTGGCACGCATCTTCATCACGCCCACGGGCGAGGGCGAGCCTATGGCGGAAATGCCAGAGGCGGTGGACGAAGCCCCCGAGACGCCGTTGGCGCAAGGCACGTTCAAGGGAATATGCGAGAGCTTCTTCTCTGGAGAGGTTGTGAGCATGACTGTGCGTTCCGACGGCACGGTGTCGGCAACGTTCGGTACAGGTGCCGGCGCATACGTGTTCGAGGGCGACACGAACGAAGTGTCATTCGCGCGAGAGATCAATGGCAAGCTCTGGCAGATGTACCTTTCTGTGTCCTTGCCGACCGGCACGGTCGAGGATCTTTCGACGGCTCCTTGCGGAATCGCCAGGCTTGACGGCACCATATTCACCGAGAGCGGCAACGTCGGCGAGATCGAAGAGAGGGTCGTCTCGTGCGAACTGTACCGCGAGGAGTCTAGGCTCAACACGGAAACCCTGGATCGCATGGAGGGCAAGGCCGGGCGGTATACCATCGCGCTCGTGCCGCCGGGCGACATCGCGGAATACGTAGACGAATACAGCGGAGCGACCAACAACGGCTATCTTGCCGTGAACGTGTCCCCTGGCGGCCAGGCCGACATCTTCGGAGTCTTGCCTTTGCGGGGTGGCGCGATAGGGCAGTTCGCAGCAACGGCCTACGACACCGAATATGGGCTCGCCATCCCGTTCTGCTTCGAGAGCGAGGCGGGATCGCTGGCGGGAACGTTGAAGATCGGCAATGGCGGCTGCGAGATCCTTTACGATTCCGCCGTGCCTGTTTTGGCGACAGGAGGGAAATACGACTACTGGACGGATTTGGCAAGGCTGTACAACGGCTGGATCCTTTCGGCAGACGAGGAATGCGTATTGGCCGGAACGGAACTGTCGGTATCAGACGGCGAGTTTGTTGCTGGCGACGTGTCGACGCATCTGTCGCTCGACAGGGCTTCGGGCGTCATTTCCGGCACAAACGCGCAATGTCGCTTCAGCGCAGTGCTCCTTAACTACGCGATGTCTCAAGGCGCTCAAGGCGCCGTGGGCTTTGCCGTGGATGCGGCCGGCAAATCCTATCCGGCGAGATTTCTCCTGAACTGGACCGATCCGAACTGGTCGGAACACTGGGGCATCTCGGTAGACGTGGGGTTCGATGCAAACGGGGCGTCGGGAACCGCTCCGGCAAGCATGACGGTCGAGCTCGGTGGCAAGATCACGATGCCGCAGAATCCGTTCACTCGGGTCGGTTACGAGTTTGGCGGGTGGCGGGCTCCATCTTCAGGCAACATATATGCGGCAGGGCAGGAAATCAACGTTCCGGCGGAAGACACGAATTTCCTGGCGCACTGGATAGACAGAAGATTAAGCGTTGCGCTCGACACGGATCTCGCGGTCTCGACGACTTCGGAGAATGCCTGGGTCGTGGAGGGAACCAGCAGCGGCGTCGCAGGGGGCGGGGATTCGTTCCTGAAGGCGAACGTGGACAAGGGCAACAGCTACGCCGGCGGATTCTTCGTGGACGTAAGCGGCCCTGGCAAGATCAGCTTC
>CACXPT010000009.1 GCA_902769585.1 uncultured bacterium | reverse complement strand
ATGGTGATGGCGTGCGCGGCTTTTGCCGCCGTCCCGCCGACCTTGCGCGAGGCGGACGTGGTGGTGGTTGGCGGCACCGTTGACGGAGTGCGCGCCGCCATTGCGGCAAAGGCCTCCGGCGCATCCGTCTTCCTGGTCGCGCCTCGCGCGTACCTTGGCGAGGATCGTGCCGCCACGTTCCAGCTGGACCGGCTGCCGTCCGACGATCCTTCCGATCCCGTCATCCGCGAGATATTCAATCCCCTCTACGCGAAGCCGGTCTCGTTGGCGGCGACTCTTTCCACGAACGCCGCCGATGCCGCCCGCATCGTGCTGACTGCCGACCTTGGCACTGTTCAGCCGATCTCGGGCGCATCCGCGATGGTTCCCGTCTTCGTTCGCCATGACGCCGCGTTTCGCAAGAACGCTCCCGACCTCTACGCGACTGCGCGCGTCGTGATCGAAACTTCGGAGGACGGCGAGTCCTGGAAGCCGTTCGCAGACCTGAATCGCGCCGACAATGCCTATGGGCACCGTTCGAGCATGTCGCCGTTCGAGCATCGCGCGACGGCGACTTGCCGCTATGTGCACGCAATCCAGCATCTTGAGGCGGGTTATCCGCGACAGGAGCCTGGCGTCCTGCGCATTCTGGGGCCTGTCCCCGAGGGTTTGCGCGACAAGGTGACGCCGTTCCTCGTCAAGCGTGGACTGGACAAGTCCATGCTCGCCGCCGGCGTGCCGTTCCTGACGGGCTTTCCCGCGACGGACATCCTGCGCGACTCGAAGGGAAACTTTGTCGGCGTGGTGGTCGCATCGCGCAACGGCTTCCAGTCAGTCCGTGCGAAGGTGCTGATCGACGCCACCGTTCGCGGGCGTCTCGCCGAGCGCGCGGGCGGCGCGCGTCGACCGTTCCCGTCGGGCGACCTCGCATGCTCGTTCACGGTCATCGACCGCGCGGGCAAGACGCACGTACGCGAACTGATGCTGCCGTTCGCCGACGGTTCGGCCTTCTCGTTCCTGGCGGCCGAGCAGATTGCGCGCGACCGCACCTGGACGGCGGACCAGGCCGATGCGGCCGACAGGATCGCATACGCGACGCCGGACACGTTCACTTCGCTGCCGGAAGGCATATTTGTCGTCGGACCATGTGCGGAGAAGGGAACTGACGCCGTAGCGGTCGGGCGTTCCGCCGGGAGGGCCGCGCTCCTGCGCGGCCGCATCGGAGAAGCGGTACCCTTGCCGCTTCCGCTTCCCGTCCTCGCGTCGTACGACGTGGTCGTGGCTGGCGGCGGCACGGGCGGCGCCCCGGCCGGCATCGCGGCCGCGCGGCAGGGTGCGAAGACGCTCGTCCTCGAGTTCCTCGACCGTCTTGGCGGGCAGACTACGGAGGGCGGCATCACTGGGTACTATTTCGGGAACCGCGTCGGTTTCACTAAGGAGATCGATGCCGGGCGCAACGCCACCGGCAAGGTGCCGTACACCGCAAAGGGCGAATGGTTCCGCAGCGCCATACGCAAGGCTGGCGGCGACGTGTGGTTCGGCTCGTTCGCCGCCGGCGTGGAGACGAAGGACGGGCGCGTCACGGCCGTCATCGCGGTGCTGCCCGACGGCACGTGCGGGCGCGTGCTGTGCAAGACGGCCATCGACGCAACCGGCAACGCCGACCTGGCCGCATCGGCCGGCTGCGAGACCGAGTTCATCACGGCGGACGAGCTGTCCGTGCAGGGCGTGGGGCAGGCGCCGCAGTCGAAGACGGGCGGCGGACGCAACTCTGACATCGGCTTCCTGAACGACACCGATGCGGAAGACCTGTGGTTCTTCGGCCTGCGTTCGCGTCTAAGCATGCCGGACGATACCTGGGACCAGGCGCAGATTCCAGGTTCCCGAGAGCGCCGTCGCCTTATCGGCGAGTTCTACGTGACGCCGTACGACGTGATGCTGGAGCGCACGTATCCCGACACTATCTGCCGCACGTACTCGAACTTCGACACGCACGGGCAGACACGCGATCCGCAGTTCTTCATCGAGGATCCGCCCCACTCGGCGATGTACGTGAACCTGCCGTACCGTGCTCTTCTGCCCAAGAAGCTGGACGGCCTGCTGGTGACGGGGCTCGGCATGAGCGCGCACCGCGACGCGATGCCGATCCTGCGTATGGAGCCAGACGTGCAGAACCAGGGATACGCAGCTGGCGTCGCGTCGGCGATGGCGGTCGCGGCCGGCGTGCCTGTGCGGTCGATTCGCGTGAAGGCGCTTCAGCACCATCTCGCCGAGAAGGGCATCATCCCGTACGAGACGCTAGAGATGGGCGATTCGTTTCCGCCGAAGGACGCGGACTTCGACCGTGCGATCCGCACGCTTCCGAACGACTACGAGGGACTGGCCGTCCTGATGAGCGATCCGGCGCGGTCGATTCCGCGCCTGAAGGAGGCATGGCGCACAACGGATGCGTCCGACGCGAAGCTCGTGTACGCGCACGTGCTTGGCATGATGGGCGACCGTACGGGCGAGGCGACACTGCTCGCGAAGTTCGAGTCCGCCTCCTGGGACAAGGGCTGGAACTTCCGCGGCATGAGCCAGTTCATGCGGAGCGTGAGCTGGACGGACAGCTACGCCATCGCCCTCGGGCGGTCCCGTTCGCTGGCTGCGCGTCCTGCGCTCGACGCGAAGGCGGCGGCGCTCACCGCCGACATGCACTACTCCCACTTCCGCGCGCTTGCGCTCGCGTACGAGGGGCTTGGCGACCCGGCCGGGGTGCAGGCGTTGGCGCGCCTCCTGCGTCTGCCTGGCGTGGGCGGACACGCCCTGCGTGCGGGCGACAAGATCCCGCCCGTGCGCAACTACTCGAACCGGGAAGGCGACCGCGAACGGACGCTCGTCCTGAAGGAACTGTGCCTTGCACGGGCGATCTTCAACCTCTGCGATACGGCAGACGGCCTCGGCCGCAGGACACTGGAGGCGTACGCCGCCGACCCGCGCCGCGCCTATGCCGAGCACGCCAGGCTCGTTCTTGCTGCGCCGCGAGGAAGGTCAGGCAAGTAGCACTGCGAGTTCGGGATCCTTTTGGGCGATCTCTTCCGGAGTGAGACCGTCGATCTCGTGCGGGAATACGATCCAGTCTTCAAGTTCTCGCACGTGGAAGTCCGGCTTCCCGTCTGTGACGTTCTTGCTGGGCTTCCAGTAGACGCAGGCGATCTTCGTTTCGCACTGCCGTTCGGCGAGCTTCTTTCGCATCGCCGCTGCCGTGCGGCCAGTGTCGAAGACGTCATCCACAACCAGCACCTTCGTGCCGGGCTCTAGGGCGGCGAACACGGTGTCCGCGTGCGAGAACACGACCTCGGTCTGGCTCTGGCCGATGCCAGTGTAGCTTGCGCACTTCACGGGCATGTGGCGAAGCGCGACGCCCTTCACCTTCAGAAACTCGTGGACGGCCGTGCCTACCGGCGCGCCGCCGCGCCAGAGTGCCAACAGCACGTCGGGCCGCCAGCCTGAGTCGAGAATCTGCCGCGCGAGGCGCCAGCCGTCGCGCAGGAACTCATGCGCATCTAGATAGACCTTGCTTTCCATGCCCGAGATTATACCATATTCCGGCATTTGCTTCTGTAGCCTGACATGGAGATGCCGTAAGTTGACTTGAACAGGTGGGCGGCGCGAACGGCGCTGCCGAATCCGCAGGCGGCAATCAGATCGCGCAGGGAACCGGATTCCTCCCGTAGCATCTTGCACAGGGCTTCTAGGCGGCGCTTGTTGATCGTGGCGAGAAGAGTTTCGTGTTGAAGCTGGCGGAAACGGAGGTCGATGAGACGTCGCGAAACACCGAGTTGCCGCGCAACGACTCCTGGCGTGATTGGAGTGCGGTAGTTGCCGTTGATGAACGCGAGCGCACGGTCAACGAGGCGTGTGGCCGGAGGAAGCGGCTTCGTCGATTCGCGCTCGACTAGGCGCACGTCGGCAAGGGGCTTCTCGTCGATCTTGATATTGTTTCCGAACAGGTTCTCCAGTGCGATTACGGCGCGGAACCCCTCTTCCTCGAAGTCTGGCTCGATACTGGAGAGGCGCGGGACGAGACGGTTGCAGAGACCGATGTCGTTGTCGACGCCCAGGACGGCGATATCGTCGGGAATGGCGAGGTCGGCCGTTTCGCAGGCGTGGAGAACATCTGTCGCGATGAGGTCGCTAGCCGCCAGCACAGCCGCAGGAAGCGGCAGCGATCGGAGAAAGGCTGGAAGCTCATGTGGTCGCGACAAGCGCACCCCTCCCGTATGGGGAGCCGCCGTCTCGGCGGCTGCAGCAGAAGAGGTGAAAGTTTTACAGGTGTGCTCGGCTTCTGCCAACGTGGTAACAAAGGCGGCTTGCCGTTCACGAGTCCAGATTTCGTCGCGCGGATCGTGTACGAACGCGAAGGAGCGGAAGTTGCCGAGGGAAAGGAAGTGGCGGGCGGCGGCGCATCCGATCGCCGCATCGTCCACGCGGAGGCAACTGCTGGTCGGAACTACGGGGATGTCGCTTGGCGAGAGTACATCCATGAAAACGGTTGGCTTGCCCTCCTGCTGCAACTGCTCGGGAACGCCGGGCCCGACTGGATGGGCTAGAATCACGCCGTCCGCACGTGCGCTCAAGGCGCGCTTGACTGTTGTGGTGGAAGCCTTTCTACGGGACGGCACAATGTCAATTTCCCAATCTAGGCGTCCGGCGTTGATTCCGCGCAGGATGCCGATCAACTGAGCCCGTCCTGGCTGCCCAGCCGTCTCAATGACAATGAAAACCTTCTTGCTCATGTATTCTTTTCAGCGACGAACTCGGCGAATATCTCACGCTCTTCGATCCAGCCGCCTGCTCTTGCAGAATCCTTGCCAATTGCAATCTCTGCAATAAGCCGATCTATGAACTTTGCTCTCTGGTTTGCCAATACTTTGTGGAATGGCTTGACGCGGCCATCAGTGACCTCGGCCTTTGCACCTTCAAGTTTTGCATAGGCGGCATTACTCCAAGAGGCATAATTTCTTTGCATGATTTCTCCATAATCTTTGGGCTTGTGTCCATATTGTACCACGATAATGTCCTATCGCACAAGATTCTCTTTTCCTTAAACAATCATGTTCTCTTGCTTGATATGACCGATTGGCGGCTAGACCTGTGGGGTGGGTTCTGTTAGACTATTGCCATTCCAATTCAAGGAGTGTCGTAATGAGAAGAAAACTTAATTATGTTCCGTCTGTTCTGTGCTTGTTCCTGTTGGCATGTGGCGTAGTGTCTGCCACTCCGTACAGCTGGAACGGCGGGGACGGGAGTTGGGCGGATTCGGGCAAGTGGACGCCGAACGGCGTGCCGGGCGCGCTTGACAGCGCGTCGTTCCTCGTCAATTCGACGCAGACAGTGACGGTCGACGCGGACGCGGCACTGTTCTCCATGAGCCTTGACACCGGCACATACGGCGCAGGCCAGACGTTTTCCATTGCGCCTGGCATCAACTTGACGCTCGACGCGTTCGTCCTTTCGGCCTCCCAGCCGACGGCCGTGACCATCACCGGCGGCGGTCACATCGCCATCACGAACGAACCGCTGTGGGTGTCTGGCAAGGCGAACCCCATGTCGTTTACGGTGTCGGGCAAAGGAACGTTCTTCGACATGCCCAAGCCGAAACAGTCAGGTCTGTATATCGGCTCGAGGGACTTAGACCAGATTGATGCGAACAACTTGTTCCATGTGACGGCGGGCGCGACGGCGATCGTGGCGAATGCGACGTGTGTTGGTAACGCGATTGGTGTTGGAGACGGGTCGCGTGGCAGCCTCCTTGTCGATGACGGAGCCTATTTCGACGGCGGCCTATTCGTCTACATCGGGCGGAACTACTGGAAGCCAGGAGTGGTCTGCGCGGTCACGAACGCGACGCTGGCGGGCGCACTCATCGGCCAGGGGGCCGGCTGGCATCACGCATTTGTCGGCAGCAACGCCGTCGTGCGTGCGACCACAGGTATCAGTTTCGCCATTGACGAGTTGGTCAACAGTACTGCTGTGAGATATACGCGGATGGAATTTGAAGATTCTCTGCTCGAGGCTCCTGCCATCACGCTCATTCAAGGCAACAGCTACTCCACTGGCAAGCTGTCGCGTTGCGTGCTGAAGTGCGACTATCTCAAGGGCTGTCTCGGACAATATGCACATGATTCGCTCTTCGACCTCGTCGACTCGTGCGTGACATCCAAGGAAGTCCGCATCAGCGCGTTTGGCGCGTCGAACAACCTCATACGGGCGATCCGTTCAGACATCAACAGCACACGAATCTCCCTCGGATACACCAATTCGCTTTCGAACACGTTCCGTGTTGAAGGCGGCAATGTCTTCTGCGGCGTATTGAATGCCGGACGCGAGTCAACTGGAAGCGAATCGCGATACGAGCAGGAGGGAGGCGTGTTCACGGCGACAAATTCCGTCGTTGCCGGTTCCTACGCTTCATTCCATTGCGGCGCATCGTTCAAGAACGTATCGTTCTCCTCTCCGCTAATCATCTGCGGCGATATTCTTCCCGGCGTCGGGATGCGACCAGAGAATGCCTACCTGGAGTTTGCAGACATGGCAAAGATGGAAACGGACAAGTTGATGGTCGGCTTGGCATCGGTTGGTGCGGACATGCTGGTGACGAATACGACTGCCTCCGTCACCTACAGGAACCCGGCGGACGATACGTATGCGACAATCATAGGAAGAGATAATGACGCAACGCGCAACAAGTTGACGTTGGTTGACAGCACGCTCTCCCAGACGGGCGGGCATGTGTATGTTGGTCGCTATAATGGCGCGACGAACAACACGTTTCGGCTTGTACGTTCCACCTACAATTTCACGACAAAAGACAACAAGGGCGATGTGATCGTGGGCTACGCCGAAGGTGCAAACGGTAACCGTATGGAGCTTGACGACCATTCGACGTTCATCTACGACCGCGCATGGTTTGCCGTTGGACACAACGCCGCCAGCAATGTTCTCGCGATCAGCAACGGGTCGTCCCTGGACATGCCTTCTTCGAAATCGCAACTACGCATCGGGTATGGTGGGTCGATCACGGATGCCAGAAATCGCCTTGTATTGGAGAACGGCAGCTCAGTGCGAGCGAACAAGCTGTATCTTGACAAGAAGGCCGTTGTCGAGATCGCGGGAGCAGGCAATACGATGACGTTCAATGAGGACATTACCCTTGTGGACGGTTGTTCGTATGTGTTCCGTCCGAATGCAGATGTTTCTGCCACACCCATGCTCACGATCAATCGGGCGTTCCAGTATTCCGTGAACAGAAAGATCTACGTGGACGTTGCCAACGCGGGCCACGGTCGGCACGTGCTGCTCACCAGCAGCTCCGCGCTGACCGAGCCCGTGGCTGGATCGAGCGTCATATTCCAGAACGTGCCGAAGAACTGCTCTGTCCGGGTATCCCTCTCGGCGGACACGAAGTCGCTTGTGTGCATGGTCGCACCGACTGGGACGACGATCATCTTCAGGTAGGATTCATCCGTAATGAAGCTTGCGTTGTCGTCGGCCTGTCTGGCAGTGTCCATGGTTCTGCAGGCGGCGGAACCGGTGCCGAAGGTGTGGATGTCGTGCTGGGGGAGCGGCGGAAATCTTGAGGAAGTCTATTCCGACTGCTGCGCGCACGGCGTCGATGTGGTGGAGGCCGTGTCATATCCGCCCGAACGGTGCCGTCAGGCGCTGGCGGCGGCGCGAAAGGTGGGCGTGAAGCTCTTCGTGGGCAGCGCGGAACCCAGCGAGGATGCGCGACCCGCACGGCACGGGCGGCCCTCCGAGCGCGCCGTGATGATCGGCGGCGCGTACAGGGGAAAGGCGATCGACCGGCATGTGTTCGCGTTCACGGCGGCGCGGCACGAGATCGTGCTGGAGCCGCCGGTGTTCAGTCCGGGCCAGCCGTACCGCCGCACGGTGAAGGGAGCGGACGGCAAACCGCGCACGGTGAAGGGCGGGCATTACTTTGAGGACTTCGAGCCGGTTCGGGCCGAGGTGGTGGTGCCGCTTGCGCCGTTCGATGGAAAGCAGCATCTCGCGATCGTTCCCGCCGCGATGCGCCCTGCGCCGGCGGATGTGAAAGTCGAGAACGACTCCGCGACGCCCGAGATGGCGGACACGCCGGAAGTCGCGGGGCGGCGTCTTGTGGCGCTGTCCTTCGATCTTTCGTCGTTCACCAATGCGTTGCTGGACAAGGTCGGCATCGCCGTCTACTGGCGAACTATGGAGAATCCTGTCTGGCGGAAGGACGAGGCGCACATGTCCCCGTTCTCGCCATGTACGCTCGCGGAGGTGCGGTACGATGTGGCGGAGCGCTTCGGATATTGGACGGAGGCGAACGGCGGGACGTTCCCTTCCGATGTGGTTGTGGGGTACCGTTTCGGTGACGAGTGCTTCAACGTGACGGGGCATCTCGGCTCGCCCGCGTGCAGCTATCCGCTGTGGGACTACTCGGATCCGGCGCTCGCAGCGTTTGCGGCGGCGGCCGGGGAGGGCGTGGCGGCGCCTCGTACGTGGGGCTATCCCGAAATCTACGGCGCGCGAGCATACGCGGTGTTTCTCTACGGCTACCATGCGGCCTGCGCGCGGCTGGTGCGCGCCAGTGTCGAAGCCGTGCATGGCCTCGCGCCGAAGGTGCACGTGTTCCGCAACACGACGCGCGCAGCGGCCTGGTCGTACGTGAACGACCACGACGGCAGCGGACAGGAACTGCTCGCGCGAGAACTCGACCTCGTGCATCTTGACCCCTATCCAGTCAGCGACAAGTATGCGGACTGGATCATCCCCGGCGACATGGCGTACATGAGCGGACTGGCCCGGCGCTTCGGAAAGCCGCTCATGCCGTGGTTTCAGGCGCATGCCTACGCGCCCTGCGGTCTCAAGCACGTGACGCCCGAGGATGTTGCGCGCATGTTTGACCAACATGCGCGTTTCGCGCCCGATGCGCTGATGTGGCTTGGCTACGACAGGCGGCCTGCGTCGGCAGCGACGTTCCCGTCCGGCAACCCGGCGAGCTGGGAGAAGGCCGCCGAGATGCATGCTGTGTTCCATTCCGTGACCACCCGCACGAAGCCGGCGGCGCGGCTCGCCGTGCTGCGTCCATACTCCGTGCGCGCGCTTGTTTGCGATGTTGAAAAAGGACTCGTGCGCAATCCGGCTGATGCGTTGCTTGGGTTGTTCGTACGGGCATGGAGCGTACGTTTCGGGCGGGAGTTCGACGTGTTCGAGATCGCGCCGGACGAGTCGCCGGAGGAACGCGCCCGCAGGGACGCGGCTCTCGCGAAATACGATTGGGTCGTCTCGACCGTCCCCTACCCGCGTGCCCGCGTTATCGGCGCTGGCACGGAGGGCACGGTCATGACGCCAGGGCAGATGCATGCCGCCTACAAAAAGTTCGTTTCCGAGATCAGAGAAGGGAAAACATTTTGACGATTATCTTGCCGCAAAGAACGCAAAGATCGCAAGGAACAAATAGAGGAAGCTCTGCGTTCTTTGCGTTCTTTGCGTCTAAAATCAAAAACCAGCAAAGGAAACTAGAATGAAAAGAAATGTACTCATGTTCGTAATGGTCGTGGTGGCCGGGATGGCGTTCGCGGATCCGCCAGAAGGAATGAAGTGGGAGACGGAGGCCATCCAGGCGCAGATCGATGCGGCGTCGGCGAAGGGCGGCGGAAGGGTGACCGTGCCGAAAGGAATCCATCCCTGTCGCACTCTCTACCTGAAGAGCGGCGTGGAGTTGCATCTTGAGAAGGACGCTGTCATCCTGGGCGGCACGAAGCCGGAGGACTACGACGATGCTCTGCCGCTTGACCAGATCTACACGTACTCGAACGCCGTACCGGCCACGGCCACGCGCAAGGCGTTCTTCTTTGCCGAGGATGTGCACGACATCGCCATCACGGGCGAGGGCATGATCGACATGCACGGACAGGTGTTCTTCGACCCCAACAAGAAGTTCGGGGGCGGATGGGCGTGGGCCAAGCCGCCGGTACCGCGTCCTCGGCTCATCATCCTCCTGCGGAGCAAGAACATCCGCTTCGAGGGCGTGACGTTCAAGGACTGTCCGCTGTGGCACATGTGGCTCAGGTTCTGCGAGAACATCACAGTGTCTCACGTCCGCCTCGAGGCGGAGCAGCGGATGATCAACTCGGACGGCATCGACTTCGATGGTTGCCGCCACGTGCGCGTGGGCGACTCGTACTTTAAGACGGGCGACGACTGCGTGGTGCTGCGCGCGATCCGCGACGAGCGGCACAAGGACGTGCCCGTGGTGACGGAGGACGTGGTCGTCTCCAACTGCTACTTCAACACGCCGTGCCAGGGCGTGCGCATCGGCTGTCCCTCGGACGACACGATCCGCAACGCCGTGTTCAAAAACATCGAATTCCACGGGTCCAACGCCATCGGCTCGCAGCAGCCGCACCGGTACCTGACGATGGGGGACAACGGCTACCTCAAGACGGAGAACATCCTCTTCGAGGACTGGACAATCGAAAGCGGCGGGCATCCGCTGCAGCTGTTCGTGGACAAGGGAATCGTCCTCAGGGACTTCGGGCACATGACGTTTAGGAACTTTACGGTCAAGTCAAAGCGTCCGTTCATGGTGCGTGGGAACGAGGTGTCGCCCGTTAAGGACATGCACTTTGAGAACATCAAGGGGACGATAGCGGGCAAGCCGTTCGACGTGGCGCACGCCACAATCGAATTCGGTCAGATAGAAGTCTCCGTCTGGAAGTGATTCGAGGTTACGTGATCTGGAAGGGGAGGAACGGGTCGCGGACGTAGGGACGCTGGATCGTACGTTCCGTGGTCGTTGCGCCCGCGACGACCTTCACCTTTATGTCGCCGGAGAAGTTGTCGAAGCGGCTCCAGGCGCAGACTATGCCGGCGGCCTGGTCGAGGCCCTCGGGCGTGCAGACCTTGGGAATGAGGGCTGTGGGACCGGGGACGGAGATTGGCGCAACGAGCGTGTCCGACTCGGCGCGCGCCTTGGTGAGGGCTGCGTTCTCGTTGGCGTCGCGTCCGAGGATGACGCCGGTGCCGTCGGGCAGACGGAAGCGGCGGGCTATGTTGAGTAGTTCCACGAGGCGGCGGTCGTCCAGACCCTCGTGGACCATCAGGTCCTTCAGGCGGCGTCCGAATCCTTTCTCGGTGAGCTTGCAGCCGCCGGCTGGTGACGGGTAGTCGGTCAGGCCGTACTTCCTCGCCAGCTCGAACTGCGGCTCACGGCGGCGGCCCGAAAGGCCAAGCAGCTTCGATCGGTCGATCAAGCCTTCCTGCTCCGGGATGGTCGGCTCGAGCAGCTGCGCGCAGAGCGGACGCACGAGGCGTCCGGCGAGTCCGCTTGCCCTCTCCACCACGCCGAGGGACTGGCGGTTCTGGGACATTGGACGCTGGTTGAGCACTTCGCCGGTTGCGACGAAGTCGTAGCCAAGTTGCGTCATCAGTTCGCCGGCGCGGCGGATCATCGTGGCATGGCAGTCGATGCACGGGTTCATCGCGCCGCCGAAGCCGTGGGGAGGATCCTTGACGAGCGCGATCTCGTCGTCTGTGAAGTCCACCACATGGAGAACGATGCCGAGGGCGGCGGCGGCCTTGCGGGCGGCGTCGGGCGCGAAGAAGGGTGTCGCGAACGTGACGCCTTCCACCTCGGCGCCGGCGTCGCGCAGGACGCAGACGGCGAGCTGCGAGTCGAGTCCGCCCGACAGGAGCGAGAGCCCTCGGGCTTTTTTGGTATAATGTTCGCAAGCCATGGACGGAGAGTTTACAACATGATGCGGTTTGGTGCAATACTGTTTGCGGCCGCCTTTTCCGTGCAGCCCCTGCCGCAGGCGGACGGGCCGCTGGAGCCGTCCGTGCAGAACGAGGTGGACCACGCGATCGACAAGGGCGAGCAGTGGCTGGAAAAGAACTTCAAGGTCGATAAGGAGTCTAAGGTCGATAATGAGGCTAACGACCTTAAGGACCCTAAAATCCTTAACGACCTTAAACCCCTTAACGACCCTAACGCCCCTAAAATCTTTAACGACCTTAAGGGCTTTAATGACCCTAATGGCCTTAAAATCCTTAACGACCTTAAGGCCCAGCTCGGCCTGACGAACGGGCAGACGCGCGTGGAGATGGCCCTTAAGCTTGTGTCGTCGCAGCGCGGCGGCGGCTGGTGGCTTACCGACACCAACGCCGCGCCGACGCGCCTGGCGGTAGAAATCCTGAAAGGACTCTGATGCATCCTGACCTCATATCGATAGGATTCCTCCACATCAAGACATACGGCGCGTGCATGGCGCTGGGGTTTCTTGCCGCGTGGCAGGTGCTGTCGTGGCTGTGCCGCCGCACGGGCCGCGTGTCCGACGCGCTGACGGGCCTTGTCACGTGGATGATGGTGTGCGGAGTGGTAGGCGCAAGGGTGGCGTACGTGATCGAGCATTGGCAGCAGGAGTTTGCGGCCCATCCGGAGCGGATCATCCGCGTGGACCAGGGCGGATTGATGTTCTACGGCGGACTCATCCTCGCGATCGGGGTGTTCCTGCTCTGGTGCCGACTGAAGAAGGAACGGATACTGCCGCTCGCTGACATGATGACGACCGTGATTCCGCTCGGGCACGCGTTCGGCCGGATAGGGTGCTTCTTCTACGGCTGTTGCTACGGACGCGTGTCGCAGGCGGCGTGCGCGGTCAGCTTCCCGCGTGGCTCGCCGGCCTGGTACGAGCAGACCAGCGCCGGACTGATCAATTCGTCCGCGCAGGCCTCCCTGCCGGTGTTGCCCACGCAGCTCTTCGAGGCGGCCGCCGTGGCGACGCTGTTCGCCGTCCTCGTGCTGGTGTACGTCCGCTTCTGGAAGCGCCGTCCTGGCTTCACCACCGGCATCTACCTCATCGGCTACGCGCTCATACGCTTCGGGATGGAGGTGCTTCGCGGCGATCCGCGCGCCGCGATCGGGCCGCTCTCGATCGGCCAGACGATCTCGCTCGCGCTGCTGCTCACCGGCGTGGCGTTCGCTATCGTGGCATGCCGCCGCGGCGGAGACAGCGCAGAGCTGAAGAAAGAGGGCGAGGGGTGATGGCCGCAAGGGCTAAATGGTTCGACGCATGGGCGCGGGAGCGCGTGCGCTTCCTCGACGGCGGCATGGGCACGCAGCTCCAGGCGCGCGGCCTCCAGCCGGGCGAGGTGCCCGAGCTGTGGAACCTTTCGCGCCCCGACGACATTCGCGCCGTGCATTCGGCCTACGTCGCCGCCGGCGCCGACATCGTCTACGCCAACACCTTCGGCGCGAACGCGGCAAAGTACCATGGCGACGCGCCGCTGGCGGACGTCATCGCCGCCGGCGTCTCCATCGCGAAGTCTGTTGACGGCTCGCCTCTCGTTGCGCTCGACGTGGGGCCGACGGGCCGACTCCTGAAACCGGCTGGCGACTTCGAGTTCGACGCCGCGTACGACGCGTTCGCCGAGCAGGTGGCGCTTGGCGCGAAGGCGGGGGCTGACCTCGTGGTCGTCGAGACGATGGGCGACACTTACGAGCTGAAGGCGGCGGTCCTCGCCGCCAAGGAGAACTGCGACCTGCCGATACTCGCCACCGTCGCGCTCGGCGAGAACGGCAAGCTTCTCACGGGCGGCGACGTGGAGGCCGTTGCAGCTCTGCTGGACGGACTGCGCGTCGATGCGTTCGGGCTCAACTGCGGACTTGGCCCCGACCTGATGCGGCCGTACGTCGAACGCCTCGCGCGCGCCACGCCGCGTCCGATCATAGTCAAGCCCAACGCCGGACTCCCGAAGGTGGTGGACGGACAGACCGTCTTCACCGTCGGGCCGGAGGAGTTCGCGCGCGATGTCGCGTCGCTCGTCGAGGCTGGCGCCTCGATCGTGGGCGGCTGCTGCGGCACCACGCCCGCGCACATCGCCGCTGTTACAGGTGTCCTCAACTCCTCAACTCCTCAACATCTCAACATCTCAACCCCTCAACATCTCAACTCCTCAACATCTCAACATCTCACCCCCTCAACCTCTCAACCCCTCACTGTCGTCTCCTCCGGCACTCACGCTGTTGAAATCCCGCTGGACGACACGATAATCATCGGCGAGCGGATCAACCCCACGGGCAAGAAGAAGCTCAAGGCCGCGCTCACCGAAGGGGACACTGCGTACGTGCTGCGCGAGGCCGTGTCGCAGGCCGAGGCAGGCGCACACGTGCTGGACGTGAACGTTGGCGTGCCGGGCCTGGACGAGGCGGCTGTGCTGGACGCGACCGTCCAGGCCGTGCAGGGCGTCACCGACCTGCCGATCCAGATCGACACGTCCGACCCGGTGGCGCTCGAGCGCGCGCTCCGCCACGTCAACGGCAAGCCGCTCGTCAACTCCGTTAACGGCAAGGAGGAGTCGATGCGCGCCGTCCTGCCGCTCGTTGCGAAGTACGGCGGCGCGGTGGTGGCGCTCACGCTTGACGAGGCGGGGATTCCGCCCACGGCGGAAGGTCGGCTCGCGATCGCGCGGAAGATCCTCGCGCGCGGCGCGGAATACGGCCTCGCGCCGTCCGATTTTGTGATCGACGTGCTGTGCCTCGCCGTGAGCGCGGACGCGGAGAGCGCGAACGTTGTGCTGGAGTCTCTGCGCCGCGTGCGCGAGGAGCTGGGCTGCCGCACGGTGCTGGGCGTCTCCAACATCTCCTTCGGCTTGCCGGCGCGTCCGCTCCTGAACGGCGCGTTCTACACGCTCGCCATGGGCGCGGGCCTTTCCGCCGCCATCGTCAACCCGCTCTCGGACGAGATGATGACGGCGTATCGCGCCTTCCGTGCGCTCACGGGCAAGGACCGCAACTGCGAAGCGTGGGTGGCGGCGTATAAAGACTTCCAGGCGAATCGGGTGCGACAAGAAGGCCGAGGGCCTCAGGGAGGCCTGAGCCAGAGCCACGACACCCAGGACACCCACGACACCCAAGATACCGGAGCTCAAATTGGCAGTGCCATTCGCAGGGGGCTGAAGGGCGATGCGGCGGCGGCGGCGAAGGCCGCGCTCGCCGAGGGACGTCAGCCGGTGGAGGTGATCGACGGCGAGATCGTGCCCGCGCTCGAGGTTGTGGGCAAGGGGTTCGAGGCTGGCACCGTGTTCCTGCCACAGCTCCTGATGGCGGCGGAGGCGGCGAGCGCGGCGTTCGACGTGGTGCGGGCGGCGTTGCCGGCGGACGCGGCGGCGAAGCGCGGCCCTGTGGTGATCGCCACGGTGAAGGGCGACATCCATGACATCGGCAAGAACATCGTGCGCGCACTGCTGGAGAACTACGGCTTTCGTGTGATCGACCTCGGGCGCGACGTGCCGCCGGAGAAGATCGTGGAGACGGCCCGCCGCGAGAAGGCGAAGCTGATCGGACTTTCCGCGCTGATGACGACGACGGTCGGTTTCATGGAGGAGACGATCAGGCAGGTGCGCGCGGCGGGGCTGGACGCGAAGGTCGTGGTGGGCGGCGCAGTGCTTACGGCCGAATACGCAAAGGAGATCGGCGCCGACTACTACGGCAAGGACGCCATGGCGTCTGTGCGCGTGGCGGAGGAGGTTTTCGCGTGAGGATTGCCGGCGGCGAGTGGTGCGGGCGCACGCTCAAGGTGCCGCCTGGCGACGCGGTGCGCCCCACGCAGGACCGTGTGCGCGGCGCGCTCTTCTCGATGATCCAGGCGGAAATAGCGGGCGCGGCGTTCCTCGATCTCTTCGCGGGTGCGGGTAGCGTCGGGCTGGAGGCGCTCTCGCGCGGCGCGGCGCGGACGACGTTTGTGGAGAGCAATCCGCGTCATGCGGCGTGCCTTGCGGCTAACGTGTCGGCGTTAGGGGCGGAGGCTCGCGTCGAGATCGTGCGCGCGGACGCCTTCGCGTGGCCGGCGGCGGGCGGGAGCGGACCGTTCGACATCGCCTTCGCCGATCCGCCGTACGCGCTCGTGGCAGAGCGTGGCTATACGCCGCTTCTCGCGGCACTCGCGGAGTCTGGTGCCGTTCGCCCGGGCGGACTTTTCGTGGCCGAGATGGCGACGCGCCAGGCGGCAGAGGCGCACCCTCTGTGGGAACTCTGCCGTGACCGTGCCTACGGCCAGACGCGGATCGCCGTCTACCGGAACGTCTGCGGCATTGGCGAATGATTCTAACCACGAAATACACGAAACACACAAAAAGGTTGCTACTCATATCGGAGGTTTTGGTATGTTTTGTGCCATGCGAAAAGATGCAAAAGGTAAAGTAGCGGGGGACAGAGGAATCGTTTCATTGGCGGCAGTCGCCGCCATGATGTGCGCAGGTATGGCGCTTGGCGCTGCGCCGTATGAGGTGGCGGGGCCGGAGGTGCCGAAGCCGCACGAGTGTACGGCGACGAACGAGCTTTCCGTTTATCTCGCGAAACGCGTGGCGGGAGTGGTGCGCGTGGGCGGCAAGGAGGGAATCGTCTTCCGCGTGGGCGACACGGAGCTCGCGCGGCGCGAGGGACTGCTCTCCACGCAGCTGCCGTCCGAAAAGTGGGTCATCCGCTCATTCGGTAACGAGGTGCTGCTGAACGGTGGTGGTCCGCGCGGTGCGCTCTTCGCCGTGTACCACTTCCTCGAGGACTGCTGCGGTGTGCGGTGGTGGAGCGAGTTCGAGGAGGACGTGCCGCCGGCGGGTCCGCTCGAACTTCCTGCGCTCGACATGCAGGGCCAGCCCGCGTTCGCGTACCGCGACATCTACCGCGCCAACCAGGGATCGCAGTCCGCGCGCTTCGAGCGGCGCGTGCGCATGAACGCGCATGGCGGCGCGGACCTCGGTGGCGCGTACTGCTTCGGACCGCCGAACTTCTGCCACACGTTCGACTGGTACCTCAACGCCGACAAGTACATGAAGGACCATCCCGAATGGTTCTCGCTCCGCAAAGGGCACCGCGTGGGCGGCCAGCGGAGCGGACAGCTCTGCCTGACGAATCCTGAGGTGAAGGACGAGGTGCTCAGACGTCTCCTCGAGAACATCGAGAAGGGGACGGAGCGGGCCAAGAAGAACGGGGTGGAGCCGCCGCGCATCTACGACATTTCGCACAACGACAATCAATCATACTGCGAGTGCGACCGCTGCAAGGCTGCTACGGAGAAGTACGGCCTCTCTGGCGTCAACCTCAACTTCGTGAACGCGCTCGCCGCCGAGGTGGCGAAGAAGTATCCCGACGTGCTGCTCTGCACGTGGGCTTACCAGTACACGCAACCCGTTCCGAAGGGGGGCGTGCGCGCGGCGGACAACGTGATCGTGCGCCTGTGCGACACCGGCTCCAACCAGGCCTCGTCGATCGCGGAGCCGGACAACCGCGCGTACTACGACTGCGTGATGGAGTGGAGCAAGGCGACGAAGCACCTGTTCGTGTGGGACTACGCGATCACCTTCTCGAAGGGACTCACCGGCCTGCCGTTCCCGAGCGAGTTCCACTACGGCGACCTCTTCCGCCACTACCGCGCTTACAACGTGTCGGGCATCTTCTGGGAACACGAGCATCCCTACAAGGCCGACATGTGGGAACTGAAGTTCTTCCTCGAGACGAAGCTGATGGAGAATCCCGATCTCGACTGCAACGCCCTGATCGAGCGCTTCATGCGCGAATACTACGGACCTGCGGGCGAGCATGTCCTCGCCTACCGTCGCTACCTCGACAAGATCCGCCGGGAGAAGAACGCGTTCGTGAGCTGGTTCCCGCAGCTCTCCGCGTTCAAGTACATCTCCGACGAGGACATGGCGGCCTGCAACAAGATGCTTGATGCGGCCGAGGCGTCCGTCGCCGGCGACGCGAAGCTGCTGGCACGCGCGCGGCATGCGCGCCTTGGGCTGGATCGCCTTGCCTGCCTGCGGTCGCGGTGTCCCCTATTCCACGCCGCCCCGGGAGGGTCGCGCTCTTGCGCGACCGGAGAAGGCACTCCGGGAGGGTCGCAATTTATTGCGACCGCCCGACCTGGCCTTGACGCCGCCAAGGCCCGTCTGCGCGACGACTGGCCGAAATGGATCGCTGTGTATCCGAAGGCGAAGGAACTCGTCAAGAAGGAGCTCGATCTCTTTGCGGGAATCATCACGCCGCAGCGCGAGGTGTACCCTGTGCCTGATCAGTTCCGCGACAGGAGCTACTACGATTTCCCTGCGCAGTACCTCACGGGTCACGGAAAGAACGAGACACTCGTGGACGATCCCGAAAGTCCGGTGGGGCGGGCGATGCGGACGGCGGCGGACAAGAGCCACTATTTCAAGCTGCCGTTCTCCGGCGGCGTGTACGACACGAAGACGAAGAAGTCGCTCGGCGGCGGCAGCGTCAAGAACGTGGAGGGTGACGGCTACAGGTGGTACCGTCTCGGCAAGGCGAAGTTCTCGGATAACTGCTACCTCTGGCTGACGCGCGCGTGGACGACGCAGCTACGTGCGGGGAACTTCTCCGACCTTTCCGGGAAGGAGCTGGAGCTATGGGTGTCCGTGAAGTTCACGGGCCCGATGTTCCGTCCAGGCACGCAGGGCGACAGCTTCATCTGGATCGACCGCGTGATCCTGGCGGTTCCTACGGTTTCAGAATAATAACATTGTTCTGACAAGATCTCGCGAATTTCCCAAACCACGCTTTCTGCTTGAAACCGGCGGGGAAAGGGGTGGGATCGCTAGCGGCATCACATTGCCAGTAGATATCCCGCCGCAAGGCGCGGCGGAAACGTTTGCGGCGCGCCCCGCGCCGCCATCCCGCTACAGATCGGGAGGGTCGCGCTCCTGCGCGACCGAAATTGCCGCGCGGGAGGGTCGCAACTTGTTGCGACCGCATAGAACGCCGCCACTGACTGGGAACGCCGCCATCTTGGCGGCGCATAGTTGAGAATTGCTCCGGCCAATGTTTTCGCGATTCCGCAAGCTTTGAAATCTCCGAAATCCGCCTTGCGACGCAGGGCGGATTTTGATATTCTGTCCGCGTTCTGCCGGAAGGTGGCCGGATGGCCATCGGACGGCGGGACGGACATAGTCCAGGAACTGACTGGGAGCGTCAAGCAACGTATGGAGGCCGACATCCCTTTCCACCCCTTGGACGAAACAACGTAGCATCAACGCTACACGTCGTTTGTACGAAATACTAGCACTGTTTCACAAATCTGAATGACATGTAAGCGGAGATGCGCCCACATGGGGCGTATTCTCCCTTAAATGTATTCGGATAGGCCTGTGCTAGGGCTTCGTACAAGTGCATGAGAGGGATAATGCGCCCCTTTCTTGTACAGGAACAATCCTACGCCGAACCTGTGCAGAAAGAGGATAAAGCAAATGAGAAGGCTAATTTTGGCTATTGTGATAATAATAGTACCATGGCTGTTGTTTGCGGAGGGCGTATTCACAGTTACGCAATATAATTTGAGGTCATGTATAGAGACTCTTGATGGAATTGAGAGTGCAATTTCGCAACCTGCGAGTTACGTTGCTAATCACGGTACAAAATCATATAGCCAACTGGCTTTTGCTTCGGGTGATGTGCAAAGTTACGGGGTTCCCCATTTTTATAGTGATATGGTACCTCTCCCTATAGGTATTGGTTCGTCGGGTTGCTTTGCAATTAAAGTGACAGGAACAATAAATATACCAGAGGCGGGGTATTGGACTTTTGCCTTCGGAAGTGACGATGGATTTAGAGTAACTATTCGTGGACATGGTATCTTAGAAAAATCCAATAGTGCAGATCTTCGTTGTCTGGAGACTACTTTACATAAAGTCGACTTCCAGGAGCCTGGTGAGTATTACATTCGATTGGTTTGGTTTTCAAGAGGATATGCTAATGCGCCAAACGATGTTGCAGGTCTTGAAGTTTCTATTGCACAGGGAGAATATACGAGTTTCAATGCAGCTGCATTCAAGTTACTTCGGGCATCCTCAAAAGGAGTGTCGTGCGAGGTCTGTTTTAACGGCAATGGTGGCTATGGTAATAAAATGGACGTTCAGGTTTTTGAGTGTGGCAAAGAACAGAAATTGTCGAAGAATACTTTCCTCAAAGACGGTTATGTGTTTCAAGGTTGGGCGACTAATATTACCGATGCGGCGAATGGTATTTGGAAGTATCGTGATGAAGCGGAGATCTCTGTCGATCACGACATGACTCTGTTTGCGGTGTGGGCGAATCCCGCGCTGACTTTGACGGCTGAATCGGCGGATTGGTCGAATGGATCGATTACGCTTTGCTGCACGGATGGCGACACGAGCGGAGCATCGCATACGTATACGCTTTTCTACTATGACGATAACTTGCAAGTCTGGAATGTGGTTGACAGCGCAAGGAATAAGCCAGCAGATGTAAACGGCAAAGTACTTCTGACGGACACGGGTTTTGCGTCTCGTCTTGGTGGTATCCCGCCAGTACGATATTGCGTAATAGACAATGTAGAGCGCGTGTCGGCGGTATGCGAGACGAGGAATCGGCATGGGATTTTCGTTGGTGTAGGGAAATTTGCGAAAGATGCTAATAGCATGAAGAAATTGGCGATTGATAATGGTGAATTTTCGGGAACAATTCGACTTCTCACAAGTCCAGGTGCAAAATATAACGATGTGAAAAATGCTTTTGAGGATGTCGCGCATGAAACAAAAGATAAGCCGGGTGATATTTGCGTAATCTACTTCTCCACACATGGAGGTCGTTACAATAATACGACAATAGGAAGGCTTGTTCTTGATGACAGACCGCCTGTATCTGAAGACCCAAAGAAGCAAGGGTATCATGAAGGACTTTTAGCCAAGCATATTCGCTTGCTAGACCCTGACAAGAAAGGGGTTGGTGTCGTTTGCATAATATCGGCTTGTTATTCAGGATCGTTTCTTGATGATGACAATGGACTTGAGGAGTGCAACGAAGTGACATCTTGGTGTCACCGGGAAGACTTGGGTGGGAATGTCGCATGGATAACAGCGGCAAATGCCGAGACAACGGCAAATGCTATCTTTACGGATATTCTGCTAGATTATGGATGGAAGCGCGGTTGGGCGCTAAAAGACAACAAGACAACGATGTCGTTCTTGGATCTTTTTGATTGCGCCAAGAGGTTATATAATCCTATTGTTAAAAAACTAGAAATGTCTGGCTGTGAGAAACGAAATGAACCGGTTTTAAGGAATGTAATAGCGGGGAATGCTGATGCCATTCCTGATTTTTCATTGGTAGCACCTGGTAAGCCTGTTGGGTTGTCGGCATCTAAAAACAGGTCAGATGTTGTAAGGATTGAATGGACTCAAGGTGCGGGAGGGGTGCCAGATGAATACATTGTTATTCGAAGGTTCAAAGAGACGGGGAAGGCTGAATCAATTTGGAGCGGTATAAAAAATAACTTTAAAGAACTTCCCGAAATAGCATCTCCGGTATATCCTATGCAATATGCAGTTGCTGCACTCAATGGTGCAGGTGTTGCAATAACAGATGGTTTCGAGGAGGGATGGCGAAAAATCAATGTATACAGCGTAACATTCGACAGTAACTTGGCAAGGTTATCGCTAGCCAAAATAGTAAAATATATGGAGGCCGATAGTTCGTTGACGGAAGAATTGCGGAAAGTGACCGAGCAGTTGAGCGGTGAGGATACAGGTGGCACCTATGAGTTTATGGGGTGGAAGGCAAGTAAAACTGATAGTCAGAATGTGGTGTCGCGTAACTTTGACGGTAGTTGGAATATTCCGAACATTATAGTCAATGGTGATTTGGAATACTATGCCGACTGGGTCGCGAAGCGAACAAATGGAATGACGCAAAATTGGTTGGATGGACATCAAACTATTGCAACCGCATCTAATGGTGATGTCGCCAGGGCGGCGGCGATGACGGCGGCGAATGGATGCCGGACGGTGGGTGAGTGCTATGCGCTGGGCATCGATCCCGAAGACCCGAACGACGACTTGATGATAAGTGGCTTCAGAATGAAGGACGGAAAGCCCATGATTACGCTCAACCACACCGAGGATGGTTCTGGAAATTCATTTGCGAGCCGAATTCGGACACTTGGAAAGAAGTCGCTCATGGATGCCGAGTGGGTTGACATCACGGACATGGATCAGTCTGAATATCGCTTCTTCAAGGTCGCGGTGGAACTAGACGATGGCGGTAGCGGTGAGATAAACATGGATGATTTTGTCATTGAACAGGGCGTATTGCAGTGGTATAGCGGCGATGCTGACGAGGTTGTGATTCCGAGCAGCGTAACGAGCATTGGGAGTATGGCGTTCAGCTATCATTATAATTTGTCGTCTGTAACGATCCCATATGGCGTGACGAGCATTGGTGAGTTTGCATTCCTATCAAACACCAATCTTGCAAGCGTTACGATTGCTGACAGCGTGACAAATATCGAGATGGGTGCATTTGCGTTTTGCGAAAAATTGGTGGACGTAACGATTCCAGAGGGCTTGGCGAGCATTAGCTATGGTGCATTTGCATATTGTTACGAATTGGCTTCCATAACGATTCCCGCAGGCGTGACCAACATTGGTTATGGCGCTTTTGCAGATTGCCGTAGCCTCACGAATGTGACATTTAAAGGCAATGCGCCAAACGTGGTCAGCAATTCGTTTGACGGCGTAGGGGTTTCTTGCACGGTGCACGTCAATAGAGGATCAAGCGGCTGGGGCGTTGCGATTCCCGGTACGTGGAACGGGATGCGGATCGAGTATGTCGACGACGGTTCGGGGGACAGCTCCCCTGCAAATGACGACCGTGCGAATGCGGAGACGCTGTCGGGGGCGTCGGGGACACGTTCTTTCTCCACGGTCAACGCGACGGTTGAAAGCGGCGAGCCGATTGTTCTCTCATGTGAAGATTCGTCGGCGTCGGTCTGGTTCAAGTGGACTGCGCCTACCAGCGGCAAGGCGACGTTCTCGACAGCCGGAAGCGATTTCGACACGGTGCTTGGGGTCTATCGCTACGATACGTTGGCGGAGGTCGCATTCAACGACGATTCAGACGACAGAACCAGCAGTTGTTCTTTCTTGGTTCAGGCAGGGCAGACCTACTATGTCGTGGTTGCGGGATACGACGGTAGCGGTGCCGCCGCGCTATCGTGGGAGTGCGTCGAGGGCGGAACGCCGACGTTCACCATCGAAGACGGTGTGTTGACTGCGGTTGAGCTCAATGGGGCGTTCGAGGTGACGATACCCGGCACTGTCTGGGAAATAGGCGAATCGGCATTTGAGGGGTGCGAAGACCTCATGAGCGTTGTCATGTCGAATGGCGTAGCGAAGATTGATGACTATGCATTTTACAATTGCAGCAGCCTTGAGAGCGTCACATTGCCGTACGGCTTGATGAGCATGGGAAAATGTGCGTTTGCATATTGTCATGAACTTGCTGCCGTGACGGTTCCAGAGGGGGTGACAAACGTAGGCTATAGAGCGTTTTATAGTTGTGACGGACTGACAAGCGTGGCGTTGCCGCGCAGTTTGGCAAGCATCGGGGATGAGGCATTTGCCTTCTGCGGAGGAATTGGGGCGTTTACCGTTTCGGACGATAATCCCGCTTACAAAGTGCAGGACGGCATGTTGTTGACGAAAAACGGCGGGGTGCTTCTTCACGGGGCGGATGGGGATGTCTCGATTCCATCCGGGGTGACGCGCATATCCAATGGCGCTTTTGCATCGTGCGTCGGACTGACGAATGTGACAATCCCGACCAGCGTCACGAGCATAAGCAGTTACGCGTTCTCTGGTTGTGGTGGCTTGACGAACGTGGAGATTCCGAATAGCGTACAGTACATCGGCAAGGGGGTTTTTCAACATTGCAGGGGGTTGGCCGATGAAGATGGCTTTGTGATTGTGCGGAACGTGTTATATGATTCGTACGGTGACCAGAGCGAGGTCGAAGTTCCGCAAGGCGTGGTGAAGATAGATGATAACGTGTTCGCTTACAGGTCGGATTTGACGAAAGTGACGATTCCTAGCAGCGTGTCCAGCATCGGGGCTTATCTGTTTCGCAATTCCAGCAACCTTACGAACGTGACGTTCGAGGGCAATGCGCCAACGGTCAACAATTACTCTTTTGTAGGTGTTGGTTCGTCTTGCACGGTGTACGTGAATAGAGGGTCAAGCGGTTGGAACGTTACGATTCCTGGCACGTGGAACGGGTTGCCCATTCGGTACAAGGAGGGCGACGAGTAGCCGTCGCGGCGCGCGCCCTACCAGAGCCGCCAAGATGGCGGCTCTCCATGCGGTCGCAACAAGTTGCGACCCTCCCGTTGCGGACGCGCAGGAGCGCGTCCCTCCCGATGTGGGCGGGACGCCCAGGGGTTAGGTGCGCTTGAGCTGCGGGAAAAGGACGACGTCGCGGATGGAGTCCGTGCCCGTGAGGAACATGACGAGGCGATCGACGCCGAAGCCGAGGCCGCCGGTGGGCGGCATGCCGCATTCGAGCGCGGAGATGAAGTCTTCGTCGATCTTCTCGGTGTCCTCGCCGGCCTGGTTCTCGAGCGCCTTGCGCTGCTCGAGCGGGTCGTTCTGCTCGGTGTAGCCCGGGCAGAGCTCGCGGCCGGCCACGACGAACTCGAACACGTCCACGAGCGACGGGTCGTCCTTGCACGCCTTGGCGAGCGGAACGAACTCGTGCGGGATGCGCGTCACGAACGTGGGCTGCATCAGGTTGCGCTCGATGAGCTTGTCGTAGACCTCGTGCGTGAGCATCAGCTCGGTGGTCACGCCGTCCAGCTCCAGGTTCGTGTCGGTCTCCTTGCCCTTCGCCTTTGCCTTCTCCAGCTGCGCGGGGAAGTCGAGGTCGAACCAGTCTTCGCCCATCAGCTCCTTCACGAGGTCCTTGTACGCAACGCGGCGGTAGGGCGGGGTGAAGTCGATCACGTCGCCCTTGTCGCCGTAGGGAACCTTGCGCGTGCCGATCACCTTGTCGCAGAGGTGCGGGAGGAGACCCTCCATGATGTTCTCCATGGAGGTGCGGTCGCCGTACGCCTCGTAGATCTCGCAGACGGTGAACTCGGGGTTGTGCGTGCGGTCGATACCCTCGTTGCGGAAGTCCTTGCCGAGCTCGAACACCTTGTTCATGCCGCCGACGAGGAGGCGCTTGAGGTAGAGCTCGGGAGCGATGCGCATCACGCAGTCCTTGTCGAGCGCGTTGAAGTGCGAGAAGAACGGCTTGGCGGCCGCGCCGCCGGCCTGGTCCTGGAGGATTGGCGTCTCTACCTCCACGAAGCCCTTGTCCCAGAGGTACTTGCGGATCTCCATGATGATGCGGGAGCGCGTGAAGAAGCGCTCGCGGCTCTCGTCGTTCGTCATCAGGTCCACGTAGCGGCGGCGGTAGCACTCCTCCTGGTCGGTGAGGCCGTGGAACTTCTCGGGCGGCTGCTCGAGGGCCTTGGCGAGCAGGTCCCACTTCCTGACGACGATGGACTTCTCTCCCTTCTGGGTGGTGAAGAGGACGCCGGAGACGCCGATTATGTCGCCGAGGTTGAGGAGCTTGAAGCCGGAGAAGAGGCGCTCGTCGAGCTCGTCGCGCTTGAAGATGACCTGGAAGCGGTCGGTGCCGTCGTTGAGCGTGCAGAAGTTCATCTTGCCCATGCGGCGGATCATCAGCAGGCGGCCGGCGGCGGTCACCTCCTTGCCTTCCTCGAACGTGGCGCGGACCTCCTTCAGGTCGGTGTGCGGGAAGGCGTGCCCGTAGGGCGTGAAGCCAAGCGCCTTGAGCGCGTCCATCGACGCCAGGCGGTTTTCGCGGTACTCGTTTGTTTCCTGTGCCATCTTCTTTACCTCTGATTGCGGGCGGAAAGGATACCAAACCGCCCCCGCGATTTCAAGGGGAAGTTGGGCGCGGGCTTTACAATCGGCCCAATATTAGGCATACTAGCGGGCAAATGAAACGCACAACAAGCAAGACGATCCTCGCTGCCGTCGCCATTTCCATGGCAATGACTGCGGCTGCGGTCACAAAATCGAAGTACCTCGACGTCGTGGAAATGGCCGTCGGCGCCTATTCTCCCGACCACATCGCCTCCTACCTGAAGGACATCCGAAAGAAGGGCATTCAGGAGCACGGGTTCCCGCGCCTCACGTCCAACCTCGGCCTGCTTGTGGCCGCCGGCAGGCGGACATCGCCAGAGGACAGGGCGACCTTCAAGGCGATGATGGACGAGTGTTGCGGACAGATGGCGACGGCGTTGAAGCGCAACGGCGGGCGCGTGGGCAACGACTTCACGGTGAAGGAGGTTATACTCTGCCTCTACGAGGTGGAGCGCGCGCGCATCTTCCCGAAGGAGACGACCGACGCCTGGCGCGCGGGCATCGCGCGCTGCGTGCCGAAGTCCACGTACTCGTGCATCCCGAAGCCGGACGACCCTGTGGCGCACAACTGGGCGATCTTCGCAGGCGCCAGCGAGCAGCTGCGCTGCCACGCGGGGCTTGGCGGCGACCCGGCGTTCGTGGAGCGTCAGTTCGCCGGACAGCTGCGCTTCTTCGACGCCAACGGCATGTACAAGGATCCGAACCAGCCGCTCGTGTACGACGGCGTGACGCGCCTCCAGTTCATGCTGGCGCTGCGCTACGGCTACAACGGACCGTCGCGCGAATTCCTGGAGAGGCAGTTCCTGAAGTCAGCCGAGCCGACGCTCCTCATGCAGTCGGCGACTGGCGAGCTGCCGTTCGGCGGACGCAGCAACCAGTTCCTGCACAACGAGGGATTCGTTGCCGCCGTGTGCGAGTGGTACGCCGGATGGTTCAGGGAACGCGGCGACATGCGCATGGCGCAACGGTTCCGCGCGGCGGCGCGGCGCGCGGTGGAGAGCCTCGCCTACTGGGCGAAGGCAAAGCCGCTCCACCACGTGAAGAACCGCTTCCCGCGAAACTCCCGCTACGGGTGCGAGGGGTACGGCTACTTCGACAAGTACATGGTTACGCTCGGCTCGTGGGCCACGATGGCGTACTTGTTCGCCGACGAGTCCATCCCCGACGCCGACCTGCCGGAGGACTCAGAGGCGACGACGTTCGTCACCACGCCCGACTTCCACATGGCCTTCATGAAGGCCGGGAAATACTGCGTGCAGTTCGACGCGCCGGCCGACGGCCACTACGACGGCAGCGGCATCGGCCGCATCCAGCGCCGCGGCGCGCCGCCGCCGCTCGCGCTCTCCGTGCCATTCGCCAAGAAGCCGAACTACGGGCTGGACGTGACTAACGCGACTCCGCTCGCCATCATGCCCGGATGGCTGCGCGACGGCAAGTGGAAGTACTCCTACGATGGAAAGTACACGAACCTGACGGCGTCCGCCGCCGACGGTCGGGCGAAGATGGATGTGGAAGTTGTGCGCGGGACGTCGCCGCTGCGCCTCTCCTGCGAGGTGTCAGCCGACGGCGTGGAGATCGTTCTCGTCGGCGATGGGGAGCTCGCGCTCGTTTTGCCGGTCTTCGAGTTCGACGGGGAGCGGAAGACGGAGGTGCGCGCGGGTGAGAAGTCGGTTGACGTGTCGCTGGACGGCTGGACTTGCCGCTACGAGGCGAACGGCGCGATGGTCGACACCGGCCTAGTGTATGGCAATCGGAACGGACACTACCGCCGCTACGAGGCGCGAGCCAACGGATGCCTGCGCGTGAAGGCGAAGATTGTGGCAAAAACAGGAGAGTGACTATGAAGCATGACATTGCAGGTCCGTTGGCGATCGGCCGACGGGGGTTCCTTGGCGGACTGGCGGCAGCGGCGGCGTGTCCGGCCCTCGCGGACGACGGCAAGCCCATCTTCAAGGTGGGGCTCGTGACGGACACGCACGTGCGCAAGACGAGAAAGTCGTGCGAGCGCGTTGAACTTGCTTACAAGCTCTTCAAGAAGCATGGCGTGGAGATGATCGTCAACTGCGGCGACATCGCCGACAAGTTCTACCCCGAAGGCTATGCGCATTACTGCGCCGTGAGGCGTGAGACCTATCCAGATCCCGCGACGGCCCCAAAGGAAATCTATGTCTGGGCCAACCATGACAGGATGGACTATCCCGAGGACGACTCTAAGAATCCGTTTCTAGCCTTCCCGAAGGTGAAGGAGCTGCTAGGCATCCCGAACGAGGCTTATGACGAGGTGTCGCTCAAGGGTTTCACGTTCCTCGTGTTCCCGCAGTGGCTGGACGCCAAGCGCTACGAGTCGACGATCGCCAAGGCGTGCGCCGCTAACCCCGGCAAACCGGTCTTCATCTTCGACCACGTGCCGCCGCTGGGCACCACCGCGAACTCGTACTCGTGGGGCAGCAGCGGTCGCCGTAGCGTTCTCTCGAAGTTCCCGCAGGTGATCAATATCACGGGACACGCGCACGGCTCCCTGCGCGACGAGCAGAACATCTGGCAGGGCGCATTCACCAGCGTGAGCGTGGGGTGCCTCGCGCAGTGGGGCGGCGATCTCGTCGGACGGCAGAACCCGACGCTCCAGAACTGGAGCTGCATCGTGATGGATGTGTACGCCTCGCGCGCCGTGTTCAGGAGGTTTGAGCTGCAGCAGGGCGTCGAGATCGGGGCGGACGCTCCGTGGACGGTGACGTGGCCCTACGATCCCGCGAACGCGCCCTACGATCGGAAGCGCCTGTGCGCGTCACGGCCGAAGCCGCAGTTCCCGGCGGGCGCGAAACTGTCGTTCAAGGTCGACGGCACGCCGTTCTCGTCGCTCGCCGTGACGTTCCCCGCGGCGAAGGACACGGCGACGACGCACCACTACCGCCTGGAGCTGGCCCGGCGCGGCACGGATGGCGCGTGGCGCACCTTCGCGCGCCGCGAGATGCGCGGCGAATACCACTTGCCAGACGTCGCGCGCAGCGCAACGCTGACGGACGCCACCATTTCCGCCGGCTACTTCACGCCCGGCGAGCCGTGCCGCTTCTCGGTGACGCCCGTAAACTTCTGGGGCGGTGAAGGAGAGCCGATCGTCGCGGAATGGACGCCGCCCGAGGTGAAGCCAGTTACGCGCATCTGGGAGGGCGTGCCCGCCCCGGCGCGAGACGGCGAAAAGTTCAAGTTCAACGGCAACGCGGAGTTCTCGTTCCCCGCGGGCGTGTGGGAGAAGATTCCGGTCGGCACGAAGCTGCGCCTGACCGCCGATCTTCTGCTGGAGCAGCGCGACGTGCGCGGCGTCAACTTCATGCTCCAGTCCTTGCCGGGCAAGAAGCGCCCGTTCGGCAACGTCCTCACGCCTAAAGGTTTCTCCGATCTCCGCTACGTGGTGGAGTTCAAGCGGCAGGCCACCACCACGCCGTACAACTTCGTCATGCGCCAGGGCGACCGCTCGAAGATCCTCTTTCGCCGCCTGGCGCTCGACAGGATCGCATGACCATGCAGGGGCTGAGCTTCTATTGGCCGTTCATCCGGCTGGGCGTGACGGACGTGTGGCGCCACAAGACGCGCTCGTTCCTGACGATGCTCGGCATGGTGTTCGGCGTAGGCTCGGTGATCGCGATGCTCGCGGTGGGCGAGGGCGCGAGCCACCAGGCGCTCGAGTCGATCAAACGGCTCGGCAGCCAGAACATCATGGTGAACTCCGTGAAGCCGACGTCCGACGAGAGCACGTCCAGCTCGGCTACGCAGGGCGCGCGGCTTGCGGTGTACGGGCTGCTGAACGACGACGAGGCGCGCATCAACGAGACGGTGCCGGGCGTGGAGAAGACCGTGCCCGCGCGCATGGTGAGGCGCAACGCGCGCTTCAACGAGCGGCAGCTGGAGCTGCGCGTGGTGGAGACGATCCCCGAGTGGTTCGAGGTGGTGCCGCGCCCGATCCTCGCGGGCCGCGTGCTGAACGAGTCGGACATGGAGTCGCGCGCGAACGTGTGCGTGCTCACGGAGTTCGGCGTGCGCAAGCTGCTGGCGGCGGAGACGATGCTCGGCCAGCGGGTACGGCTCGGCGGCGGCGTGTTCGAGGTGGTCGGAATCGTGAAGAACGAGTCTGGCGGGACGGTGCGCGCCCCCGATTCCGACGCTGACGCCTACATCCCGATGTCTACGGCCGCGCGCCTCTTCGGCGTGGCGAACATCCGCTACTCGGCTGGCGGCATGGAAGGGGAGCGCGTGGAGCTCTCGCAGATCATCGTGAAGATGAAGGACACGTCCGTGGTCGAGGCCGGCGCGAAGGCCATCGAGGCGATGCTGAAGCGGTTCCACAAGAAGCAGGACTTTAAGATCGACGTGCCGCTCTCTCTCCTGCGCGAGGCGGAGAAGACGAAGCGCACGTACAACATCGTGCTTGGCGCGATCGCGGGCATCTCGCTCCTTGTGGGCGGCATCGGAATCATGAACATCATGCTCGCCTCCGTGACGGAGCGCACGAAGGAGATCGGTATCCGGCGCGCGATCGGCGCGCGCAAGAGCCGCATCGTCGTGCAGTTTCTCATCAACACGTGCGTGCTCTCCATCGGGGGCGGGCTGGCGGGGCTTGTGGTGGGCGTGACGATTCCGCTGCTCATCACGTTCTTTACGCAGATGCCCACCGTCATCCAGCCCTACTCGATGGTGCTGGCTTTCGGCATCTCCGTGGCGATCGGAATCGTGTTCGGCCTATATCCTGCGCTGCGCGCGGCTTCGCTCGATCCGATCGAGGCGTTGCGTCACGAGTGATCGGGGCTGCGGCGCATGACGAGCTTCGAGACGGCGATGTAGCCGCCTGCCAGCAACGTTGCGCCGAGAAGAATCCATACGAGGTTCGCGTCCAGCATCGCTTTGCCGCGGTGGACGAGCTCAAGGTAGGTTATGTCCCCTGCGGAGCGTCCGAGCGCGTAGCCGACGGCGGCGAGGAGGGCCGTCCATATCCCCGCGCCGAGGCCCGTGAAGAGCGTGAACTTGCCGAGCGGCATCCGGGCGAGGCCTGCGGGAATGGAGATGAGCTGGCGGATGACAGGGACAAGGCGGCAGACGAACGTCGTGACGCCGCCATATCTGTTGAACACCTCGCATGCGCGGTCGAGCGCCGCGGGCTTCACAAAGAACCACTTGCCGTACTTGCGGAGGAACGGCTCTCCCAGCTTGGAGGAGAGGAAGTAGTTAAAGTACGCGCCGGCCAGGGATCCGGCGAGGCCGACTGCGCAGGCGAGCGCTAGGTCGGGAACGGGCGCATGGAGCGTCAGTTCGCCGCGCGCGGCGAGGAAGCCCGCGGGAATCATGACGATCTCGCTCGGAAACGGGATGAACGAGCTTTCGATCGCCATGAACGCGAATATGAACGCGTAGCCCCAGAGCGGGGCGAGCGCGGCGAAGTAGTCAAGATGGCTTGCAAGCGTGTCGAGCATGTGTCCATTATAGCACATCTCCGCGTACTCTGGCACGTTGCGGCCTACTGCCGGAAAGTGTATACTACCGACATTCTTGCTCCTGCGGCCAAGTGCCGCATTCGATGACGCCAGGCAGAAGGAAAAACCATGAAGACTACAAGCCTATTTGCATTAGCCGCCATCTGCGCGGTCGCCTGCGGCGTACGTGCCGACATCGAGGCGAAGCTCACGCGCGACGGACACGTCACCTTCGGCGACACGGGACTCGCCCTCGCGCCGACCGTGTACGCGGAGGGGTGGCACGGCACAGCCTTCTCGCGCGCGGAACGGCTCAATACATTTCCCAACGCGAAGACCGGCACCGCCGCCTGGAACCTGAAGGGCTCCCGCAACGCGCAGCTGGGACATGGCACCACGCGCCTCGTAGCCGCAGCCGATGGCCGCGCGTCCTTCCGCGCGGAGTTCGTCTCGGACGCCGACCAGCGCCCCGAGGGCGTCCTCCTCAGCATGAATTTCCCCGCCTCTCGCTTCGGCGGACTCGGCTGGACCGCCGACGCCCGCACGGGCGTGTTCCCGCCGGCCTTCACCCCCGGAAAGACCAGCCTCTTCTCCGGCAAGGTGCGCCGCGTGTCGCTCGCGCTGCCCGGCGGCGGTTCGCTCGACTTCGCGTTCGACGAGCCCACGACCGTGCTTTTGCAGGACAGCCGCCGCTGGGGCGATAACTTCACCCTGCGCATCGGCTGCGGACGCGTCCCGTTCGGGAAGGGTGCCACGCGCGTCCTCGCCGGTACCGTCGGCGCGTCTGAACCAGTGCGGGTGGCCTACGCGGCGCCTGTGCGCATCCTCCCCGGCGACGACTGGGTGCCGCTCGACTACAAGAAGGACATCCTCGCCGGCTCCGCGCTCGACTTCTCCGGCATGGGCCTCCAGGACGCTCCCGCCGGCAAGCACGGCTGGTTGAAGAACGTCGGCGGACACTTCGAGTTCGAGAAGCTGCCCGGCGTGTCCCAGCGCTTCTACGGCGTCAACTTCTGCTTCACCGGCAACTACCCCACGCACGAGCAGGCCGACCAGGTGGTCACGCGCCTCGTGCGCCTTGGCTACAACACGATCCGCGTGCACCACTACGAGCGTGATCTGGTCGGCTGGAAAGGCGGGGTCGAATTCAATCCGGAGATGATAGACCGCCTCGACTACTTCCTTGCCGCCGCGATCCGTCACGGACTCTATGTGACGACGGACCTCTTCGTGTCGCGTCCCGTTGCGTGGAAGGATGTCGGCCTCGCCGATCGCGGCCCCGGGCTCATCCCCGAGAAGGGCTTCTACAAGTGCCTCGTGGCGCTCTGGGACCCCGCGTTCGAGGATTGGAAGAAATTCTCCGAGAAGTTCCTCCTCCACGTCAACCCATACACCGGCCGCCGCTACCTCGACGAACCCGCGATGCCGCTCATCTCCCTCATCAACGAGGGACAGCTCACGATGGGCTGGACACGCAAGAATTTCGCCGCGCGCGAGGACCCGATTATCCGCGACGCCTGGACGAAGTGGCTCGCCGAACGCCGCGCCGCCGACCCCGCGTTCTGCCCCGACGCGCCCACCGCCGCGCAGGACGTCTCCTCCTACGGAACCAACAACGCCGCCTTCGCGCACTTCATGGCGGACGTCGAGCGCCGCAGCGCGTCGCGCATGACCGCCTTCCTCCGCAAGCTCGGCTCGCGCGCGCTCTTCACGAACGCGAACTGCGGTCCGCACTTCACCCCCATGCAGTTCACGCGCGAGGACTGCTACGACTACGTGGACGACCACTTTTACGTGGACCACCCCCGCTTCCTCGAGAAGAGCTGGTCGCTCCCGGCGAAGGTCGGGAACGCGAACCCCGTGCTATCGCTCCAGCTGCCCCCCACGCGCGTCGCGTTCACGCGCCTCGCGGACAAGCCGTTCACGATCACCGAGTGGAACTTCTCGGGTCCCTGCATGTTCCGCGGCGTGGGCGGCATCATGACCGGCGCGTTCTCCGCGCTCCAGGACTGGGACGGCCTCTGGCGCTTCGCCTACACGCACTCCCGCGACGACATGGCGGACGGCAAGGGCACGCCCGGCTACTTCAACACGTGTACCGATCCGCTTGGTCAGGCCTCCGACCGCGCGAGCGTGTGTCTCTTCCTGCGCCGCGACCTAGCGCCGCTGACCGCCGCCGAGACCTACCTCGTGACGGACGACGCGTTGCGCAAGACAGGCGGCCGCGCGCTCGCCGACGCGCCCAGCTGGAGCGACGCCGCCTGGGACCGACAGGTCTCCACCTGCGCCGATGCCGCGAAGGTGCGTCCCGGCACGGTGGTGCGTCCGCTCGCCGAGACGCACGCCTCCACGAACGCCCCGTTCGCCCGCGCGCCGAACGCCGCCTTCGCGCTCGACCGCGCGCGTGGCACGTTCACGATCGACACGCCGCGCACCTCGGGCGGGTTCGCACCCGAGGGCTCGCTCGCGTGTGGCACGGTGTCGTTCACCGTGCACGGCGCCCCCGCCACGGTGTGGGCGAGTTCCGTGGACGTTGAGGCCACGCCCATCCGCCGCGCGCGCCGCATTCTCGTCTCGCACCTCACGGACGTCCAGGCGAGCGGCAACGTCTACGATGACGCGTCCCGTCAGGTGCTGCTGAAGTGGGGCACAACCCCGCCGATCGTGCGCGTGGGTTCCGCAGACATCTCGATTGCCCTCGACGAGCTGACGCACTACGCCGTGTACGCGCTCGACACGACGGGCGCGCGGATCGCGTCGGTACCGTGTCGCGCGGAAAGTGGAAAACTCTCGTTCACGGCGTCCGTGCGCGGCCCAGAAGGGGCGCGTATGCTTTACGAAGTCGTACGCGCTGATTAAGAAGCGGTAAGGTGTCAGTCCTTTAACTTGCGCCTGACGGCGAGAACGGCGGTGAGGACGATCGCCGTGGCGATGGCGGTGATGAGCGGCATCCATGCCGCATGCTCCTTGCCGAGCAGGTGCGGGATTCCCTGGATGACGGGATCAACCACGCCTTTCACGGCAGGGCGGAAGAAGTGCGATACCATGTAGGCCGTGAGGGCGAATTGTCCGTAGAGGAGCAGGACGCCTGTGCCGCGGCGTATGCGGAGAATGTCCGTGAGGACGTAGAGGACCGCGAGCGCGATCACCGAATACCCCATCGCCTGGGCGGTAAAGGAGAGCGTGAAGATATGCTTGATGCACGGAATCCACGGCTCGACGGCGAAGCCGAGCGCGAGCAGTCCGCCGCCGTATGCGAAGAGGACGCCGGCGCGTTTCGACGGCGACCAGTCCGCGCGAAGTATGTTCGTCGCCAGCATCCCGCAGAGCGTCATCGCGCCGAACATGAACGTGGTGAGGAACCATGTGTAGTTGTGGATGCTGAGGGCAGCGCTGCCTTCTGGCACGATCATCTTGAGGATTTTCATCTCGAAGATGTTGGCGTAGTTGCCGGTCTCTGTGTAGTCGCCGCAGAAGTGGAGGAGGAGCGTGTATGCGAGCGCGAGGACGGCGGGGGCTGCGATGCGGACGATGCGGCTCTTGAAGTGCAGGACGATCACCGCGATCAGGTAGCCGGCGGCGATTGTCTGGAGAGTGTTGTTGTACGGGCTGATCTTCATCGTGTCGAGCGTGGCGAGCCGGCCCTGCACGAGCATGCCGCAGAACCAGAGCAGGATGACGCGGCCGATGACGTGGCGCCATACCGCTGCACGCGAAGCTCCCTCGTCGAGCCGTCGTCCGATGGCCAGCGGGATGGCGGCGCCGCACATGAAGATAAAGAGCGGCATGATCATGTCCCAGAAGGAGAAGCCCACCCATGCGGGGTGGTTGAGGTGGTAGGACCACCAGTCTGGGAACCCGAATATCTTGCCTAAGGCGACAAGAATGCCATGAAGGGCGACGAGCATGAACATGTCGATGCCGCGCAGAAGGTCGAGACAGAAGAGCCGGTGCTCGGGATATTCTGCGGGGCAGGGAATGGCTTGATGGACGGCCTGTACAAATTTTCTCATGGCGTGATTATACCACGGCACGGTTCGTTTTGACCGAGGACATTGCCCAGACCAATTCCGTGCCTCCTAATGAAGGATACCATTTGCGCTGTAACGAGATTACGGTTCGTATGAAATTGCATGAAGCATTCGACAATTCCACCTGTACCTATCGCGGTTGCCCACTTGTCGAATGCGAGTAATCCTACCCGCAACGACAATCCCAACTGCCCATCCCCGATGTTCGTTGTGGCTCAAAATTCCCCTCGTTGTACTCGGCTCGTCCTCTCGCTACGGTTCATAATTCCCCTCGTTGTGGCTCAAAAATCTCCCTGTTGTGGGGACTTGGCCAAAAGCGGGAGCGGCCTTCCATGTTCCGCCGCCGTCTGGGAGGGTCGCGCTCCTGCGCGACCGAAATTGCCGCGCGGGAGGGTCGCAACTTGTTGCGACCGCATTGGACGCCGCCATCTTGGCGGCGAGCAAATGGCTGGGTAGGCGCTAGGCCGCTTCGCGCTCCAACGCCTTGGCCAAGACACCCAGGACACCCAAGACTCCCAGGACTGCGCCTGCTTGGTACTTCATACTGGAAATAGACCTAATGGGACAATGCCTCAGCGCGCAACCCTTTCACTGGCTCGCAAGCCTACCTTGCCACAGTCATGGGTGTCTTGGGTGTCCTGGGTGTCTTGGCCCGCCCTCCAGAAAATGAAATCACCAGCGGGCGGCCCGCCTACCCCCAGTGGCACTCACTATGGAACTCCACCACTAACTGGGAACGCCGCCATCTTGGCGGCGCATGGTTGGGAATTGCTCCGGCCAATGCTTTCGCCATCCGCAAACTTTGAAACTTTGAAATCCCGCTTGCTTTCGGCAGGAAGAATGGGGTATAATCGTTCGCGTTCCTGAAGAAAGGGAACGAAAATGGTTCTTTGACATCGGCGGGTACGGCTTTTCGTGACGCGATTGCGCGGCGAGAAGCGGCACCAAGTACCCGCCACCGGCCCGAAACCACGGGAGGGTCGCAACTTGTTGCGACCGCATGGGAGGGACGCGCTCCTGCGCGTCCGCACCACCCAAGGAAGTAGGGCAGAACCTCGGAACGCCGGTAGGGCGGTCGCCCCGCGACCGTCGCACCCCTCCGAGGAGCTGGATAAGCCCGAAAGGCCCCAGCAAGTCCTCCGTAGCGGAGTAATCCGCGAAGGAGGACACGTACGCAACAGCGTATTATCGCTACGATAGAAACTTCGCCAAAGTTAGACAAAGCGAGATACGAAGTTGCGCTACGTGGGCAAATCCCACGTGGCGTGTCTTCTAATCATGTTTTGTCAAAGGCGTTTGGCGATGCCTCTATCGTGACGTGAGAAAGTAAGGCACGCCACTCTTCTTTTCTGCGCCGAGGGTGTCTGGCCTTGGTGGAAGAATGGCGCGGGAGAAAGAAAACAGAGGTTGCCAATGCGAGACAATGAACGTGTCAACGAATTCAATAAAACTATCACAGAGTGTGACGAGAAACAAGTAGTTCCTTTGATGGTGTGCGTCGTAGAGCGGATAAGAAAAATGCGGCTACCGCTAGCGGGTAAGATAATTGCTTGTTGCAAGGACTCATCAACTTCCAATAGTCAGTGTTCGCCAAAATTTATCGCACTCTTCTTGATGGCGGAAAAAGTGTTGCATTTCAACAGCGATATCTCGAAGAATGTCATGGTGCGTCTTAAAGATGGCTACAAATCCAATGTGCGCAATATTGATTGGACAGCTAAAGCGTCACCGCAAGTTAGACAAAACTTGTGGGATCTTTTTGTTGAACGGGAGGCAGTAGGTGGTTTTTCGGCTAACGACTATGAAAAAATGTTTTCGGATTGTTTTAGTGCTTTGGCGCGCAGTGAAAGCCATCTCTTGTGCTTGATACTGTGGCTGTTTAAAGGATTTGCAACATCAGAGCGGATGGATTTTGTTGAAGAGATAGTAAAGAAGAAGCCCGCGACATCGTCGTTACTGGACAAGATGTTACTTTGGCATGCCCAAATACGAGTTTCAACTTGCAGCCAAGAAAATGCACGGGAAATTGAAACGCGAATCTGTGGACTGCAATTAGACTCTGGCGCATTTGCTACAGTAGAAGGGATGAAAGAAGATGGTGTCCTCCTTTCTTCGGCAATAGGATTGCTGGTACTCATTTCTTGTGCCAAGCGAAAAGATATGGGAAACCAGTCTGCAACATCAGAAGGTTCTATTATTGATGCAGTGCAGAAAACAGTGCGCTGGATTGTCGGGCATATAACGGATGTGATTGATGAAAGTGTCGCTTGGGCGTATTATGCGCTCTGCGAATACATTGATTTTGAATCGACAACTAAAAAGAGGTAGAAAACCATGCCAAAAGAAAATTCCTATGAAAAGTCGTATGCGAGGAATCCGCATGAATGGTCTGACGACTGGAGATGCGCATCGATAGCAATGCCGAAACGAGGGTGTCTGTCCTGCAAAGGATTACTTGCTGTGATGGTGATAATTGCGGGACAGATGGCGTTCGCCATTGCGCCGACGATTACGGGTGTGACGGCGCAGCAGCGATATCCGTGGAATGGGAAGGTTGATATCTCATACACGATAACGGGCGACATCGCGGCGGAGGCGAAGCAACGAGCGGTGTTTACTTCGCTGACGGTATCGGCCATCGATATGGTTGCGAACACGACAAACATTGCGACGCAACTGTCGGGGGACTTGAGCCTTGAGGAAGGAACGCATGCCATCGTCTGGGACATGGACGCGGAAGGTCTCTCCTTCAAGTCGAGCAATGTCGTATTCAAGGTCTTGTGCGAGACGACGCCCGCTACCTATTGCGTGATCGATCTCTCCGCAGGATCAAAAGCATCATCATATCCGGTTATATACTTTGCAGAGCCGCCCAGCGGCGGATTCAACATTGATACCTACAAGGCCTCAAAGCTTGTGTTACGGCGGCTCGATGGAGGAACATATAAGATGCAGAACTCTTCCTACGTCACTCTCACTAAGCCGTTCTACATGGGTGTGTTCGAAGTGACCCAGAAACAGTGGGAACTTGTCATGGGAAGCAATCCATGTTCCTCTACTTCATTCGGCAAGGGCAATACTTACCCAGTACATTATGTGTCATACGCTATGATCCGTGGGTCGTCGAAGGGCGCGAAGTGGCCGTCATCCTCCGCCGTAGATACGGATTCGTTCATGGGCAAGTTGCGTGCTCGTACCGGGCTTGACTTAGATCTGCCGACCGAGGCGCAGTGGGAGTATGCATGCCGTGCTGGAACGACGACTACCTACTACTGGGGAAATTCAATGAGCGGTAACTACGCATGGTATTACAACAACTCCAGCTACTCGACACATCCTGTCGGAACAAAGACGGCGAATGCTTGGGGACTTTACGACATGAGTGGTAACGTGTGGGAGTTATGTCTTGACTGGAAAGGTACCTTGTCGTATGGCACGGATCCCAAGGGGGCAACCTCGGGGAATTATCGGGTGAAGCGCGGCGGCTGCCGGGGCAGCAACGGGGACGAATGTACATCGTCCTACCGTGGCGTCAGCTTGTCGTCAAACGAGGATCGCGACAACGGTTTCCGACTTGTCGGGAACCTGCAAAATCAATAACCAGCGGAGCGCAAAAGCGGGTGTACAGACACGGTGCCGTCAATGCTACGAATGTTAAAAACACAAGAAGGAGAGTCTCCATGAACAGGCTTGTCATAAAGAGTTGCTTTGTTGCCGTTACCATGAGTGCGGTTCTTTCGGTACATGGCACTACATTGTGCGAGGGTACGAGTACACCTGTGCTACTCAATCTCGCATCCGGGATTCGTACGGCAGCGATGACCGAGATGGTCTGCTATTCGACCGCTTGGGTAGATGGCGCGGCATCAGGGGCAACGGCTGTTGTGGCGGTGAACGGCGAGACGCTGAGTTCCGCATCAGGTAGTGGATATGTTGATTGGGCTCCTTTATGGAACGGCACCTATACGCTGACGCACAAGGTGATGTTGGGTGGAGAACAGATTGGTGAGACGTTAACGGTGACACTTCTTGTGGAGGGGAGAGACCCGGCTTTCAGTCCACAAAGCGGCACGATATTTGACTCGTCACTTGCGGTGTTGATCTCGTGTCCAACGGAAGGGGCAACGATTCACTATACGACGGATGGGAGCGAACCAACGGTCAATAGTCCTGTGTATCGTCGCTTTCGAATCAATGGTAAGACGACAGTCAAGGCGATTGCAGAAAAGGACGGCCTGTTAAGTGGTGTCGTGACAGCAGAGTATGCACTTGGACAATGCGGTGATCCTGTGATTACACCTATTGACGGTTCGACATTTGATTGGGCCGGGCAGGTGGTGTCAATTGACTGGCAAGGCGAGGATGGTGTGTTACGATACACGATAGACGGAAGCGATCCGACGAGCGAGAGCCCAGTTTACGAGGGGCCGTTCACGCTTGTCGATTCTACTGTGGTGAAGGCTAAGGCGTTTGGTGACCAGTTCTTTGATTCCGCTGTGGTCACGGCGAACATTACGCGCGTTTGGACGGATGTCGCGATTCCGCAGATCGAGGCGGCGAATTCGTTTACTGGGTCAAAGACCAAGATCGTGATATCGTGTGCGACCGAGGGGGCGACTATTCGCTACACACTTGATGGAAGCGCGCCAGACTCAAATTCAGAAGTGTACGCTGGGCCGTTCTACGTGACGGACGGTTGTACGGTCAAAGCGTATGCGGTGAAGTATGATTATCGCGACTCCGCTGTGGCGACACAGGAAATCGTCAAGGTATGGAGCATCGGCGATACGATGGGCAAGCCCGACCACGGGTTCACGACGAACGGAAACGGCGGGCTCGGTTGGACGCGGGTTGTGGATGCGACCGCGCCTAACGGCGAGGCGATGAAGTCCGGCGCGATCACGGACAGCCAGGAGTCAGTCCTTGAGACGAAGGTGATGGGGCCAGGAACGCTGACATTCTCGTGGCGGACCTCATGCGAGGATTCGGGCGGGCAGTATGATTGGGATCATGCGGAGTTCGCTGTTGACGGCACTGTACTGTTGTGGCGCGACGGTATCAATTCGTGGACGAATGAGTCCGTGCGAATTGAGGGTGTCGGCGAGCATACGGTCACGTGGACTTACAAGAAGGACGATGTGGAAAGCGATGGGGATGATGCCGCGTATGTCGCGGGTTATGGTTGGACGTCGGACTACACCGAGACGAAGACGACGTCCGTGCCGGTTCCGTATGTTTGGCTCTTGCAGCACGATCCCGAGATCGTTGATGAGTTTGATGCCTACGAGGCGGCGGCAAAGGCAACGGCGGCCAATGGGTACAACAAGGTATGGGAATGCTATGTTGCGGGAATCAGTCCGACGAACGAGACGGCGAAGTTCACGGCGGCGATCGAGATGGTGGATGGCGTTCCTCAGATCACATGGTCGCCCGACCTCAACACGAACGGAATAGAACGCACGTACACCATCTGGGGCAAGACGAACCTGACGGATGGAGTAGAGTGGGAATGTCCGACGAATTCCGCCCACCGTTTCTTCAAGGTGGTTGTGGAGTTGCCGTAGCGGCGTGCGCGGGGTGCGCGCCCTACCATAGCCGCCAAGATGGCGGCTGTCACGGTCAGGGGCGGACGCGCGGGAGCGCGTCCCTCCCGTTATCGTTGCGGACGCAATAAATTGCGTCCCTCCCGATGCGGTTCCGCGGGGATGTTCCGCGTTCCCCGTTGCGGGGAGAATCGGATTGTGGTATTATACCAACCGTCGGCAAAAACAGGAGAAATGCCGACGAATGGTAAAATGCTCTATTCATTCGCAGAGTGCAGGAAACGATTCGGGTCGCCTTATCAGATAGACAAGGCGGTCGCGGCTGGTAGTCTCTGGAAACTCGGCGTCGGCGTGTATTCGGACACGGGTGCGGAAAACGAGCTTGAGATTGTCCAGTGGCGGCATCCGAACGCCGTCATGACGTTCGACAGTGCGTACTTCTATCATGACCTTACGGACATGGTGCCGGAGTTCTACTACATGGCGACAGCCCACGGCGCAAGACCGATTCGTGATCCGCTGGTGAAGCAGTTCTATATGCCAAGCGGAACCGAAGGGGTTGGCGTGACGACGATAGACTACTGCGGCGACAGGGTGAGGACTTTCGACCTCGAACGGCTTCTGATCGAGACCGCGAGAATGAAGGGAAAGCTTGCACCAGATCTGTACAAGGAGGTTGTGCTTTCCTTCCGGCGGAAGTCGTCCGAGCTGGAGGCGTACAAGATAGCCGATTATCTCGCCCACTTCGCACGGCGCGACGCAATTGAGTCGATAATCTACGAGGAGGTGTTCTGATGAAGTCGTTCGCCGAGCAGCTGGCCGACCTAGCCAAGGCCGGGTATCGCGTGGCCGAGGCACAGGCAAAGGTTGCGCATGACGCGATTTTGCTTGCCATGTACAAAAGCGGTTTCAAGAAGAACTGCACGGTGAAGGGCGGCGTTGTGATGTGCGAGTTGACGAAGGCTGTCAGGCGGACAACCATGGACATTGACGTTGACTTCATCCATTGTTCGATATCGGACACGTCCGTAAGAAGGGTTGTGGCGAGGTGGGCTCGGCTGACGGGATTCAAGATGTCGATATTCGGGACGATCCTTGAACTGCGCCAGGACGATTATCGCGGCAAGAGGGTCTATCTTGACATATCGGACGGATCAACCAAGAATCCTGTGCGGACGAAGATAGACATCGGGGTCCATACCCACGGCGACCTGCGTCAGGTTGAGCGTCGGTTCAGTGCGCTGGCGGAAGAGAGAAAGGCGACGCTCTATTCGAATTCATGTGAGCAGATCTTCGCAGAAAAGTTGTTGAGCCTTATCCGGCACGGAGCGATGTCAACTCGGACAAAGGACGTGTTCGACCTGCATTATCTGTCGGGGGTGGTTAGTCGGCGCCGATTGAAGCAGTTTGTGGATGCGATGATTCTGCACAACAAGAAATGTCCCTTGCGCGAACCGGCGCGGATCATTGATTCGATTGCAAAGACATTCAGCAGCAGACGATTTCTACAGGCCATGGCATCGCCAAGGTCTAACTGGTTAGGACTGCCGCCGAAGGAAGTCGCAGATTCCGTATTGGCGTATTTGCGGAAGGTCGTACGTTGAGTCTTATGGCGGCGAACGGGCGGACGGCGGCGGAGTGCTACGCGCTGGGGCTTGATCCGACGGATGCCACGAACGACTTCCGCATCGTGTCCATCGAGATGGTGGACGGCAAGCCGAAGGTGGAGTGGGAGCCGAAAACGAACCGCTGGACGGGCGCGGAGATACGGGCCGTGGTGAAGGGGGCGGATAGGCTGGAGGGGCCGTGGGCGGAGGTGCCGGAAGATGGCGGCTCGCCGGGGACGGCTCGCCCCACCATGCGGTTCTTCAAGGTGGTTGTGGAGTTGCCGTAGCGGCGCGCGCGGGGCGCGCACCCTACCAGAGCCGCCAAGATGGCGGCTGTCCCAGTCAATTGCGGACGCGCGGGAGCGCGTCCCTCCCCATACGGTCGCAATAAGTTGCGACAGCAGGATGATTGGCGCAATTGGCGCGATTGCGGACTAAAGTCCGCAGCTCCGATACAGGCATGCCGATGCTGCAGTCCGCCGCTCCGATACAGGCATGCCGATGCTGCGGGTCGCCGCTCCGATACAGGCGCGCCGATGCTGCGGGCCGCCGCTCCGATACAGGCATGTCGATGCTGCAGGCCACCGCTCCGATACAGGCATGCCGCCGCCAATACAAGCGATGGCGGCTCGAGAAACAACTCACATCGGCATATTGCCGAATCGGGATTGTGGTATAATGCGCGCATGTGTATGAAACCAATAAGTGGTTCACGAGGGCGCAAGGCAATTCAGCTTGCGCGAAAGGAACTCTCTCAAGGCGATGAGAGTGGGCCATCTGTCGATGGCGAGTCACCGCTGTTTCGCAAGTCGCTCAGGAACGCGAGCATCAATTATCGCAACGGCTGGTTCTTCGTGACATTCCAGGTGGCTCGCAACAAATCTGTCTTCGGCGCAATAGTGGGCGAAAAATGCGAACTGAACGAGCTTGGACAACGTGTGGAGGCGTATTGGCGCGAGCTGCCCGCGAAATATCCCGAGCTCGAACTCGACGAATTCGTGCTTATGCCGAACCACTTCCATGCAATCTTGCGCATCCACTACCGCCCCACGAACAAGGAACACCACCTCGGTTTTCTCCTGAGCCGCTTCAAGGGCGGCACCGGCTATATCTACGGCAAGATGCGCCGCGCCGGACTGGTAGAGGATATAGGCGAACACCTGTGGCAATTCGACTACTGGGACAAGATCGTAACAAGCGAAGAGCAGCTCGCGGCCTATCGCAAGTATATCCGCGAAAATCCAAAGAACTGGACTCGCGACAGATTTGGGGTGGTTACACAATACTCTTTTGGAAATCTGGAGCTGCTGCGCGGCCCGCGAATCGCATTTGTGGCTTCGCAAGGGTTCTGGGCGAGCGATCTGAAGCCACGGTTGATTTGGCGGGATGCGCGGGCTAAAGCCCGCCGCTCCGATATGGGCGTGGAGGATGTGCCGAAAGCCCGCCGCTCCGATATGGGCGTGGAGGATGTGCCGAAAGCCCGCCGCTCCGATATGGGCGGCATGGCGAATCCTGAAGCCCGCCACCCCGATATGGGGGGCATTGCGAATCCCGAAGCCCGCCGCTCCGATATGGGCGAGGGAATATCGGGGCGTGGGGCTTCAGCCCCAGAATCTGCCATAATATCAACCTTTACAAGTGCGCAGGAGCGCGAAGCCTTGCGCCGCGCACTGGCTAAAGGGCGGCGCGTGATACAGGTGATTCCACAGGGCATACCGCAAGAAAGCGAACTTCAGCCTGCATTGCTTGCCGCCTGCCACAGTGGGCGGGCGCTTCTGCTTTCGCCGCAGCCGCCCAATTCGCGCCTCAACAAGAAGGTTGCCACATGGTGCAACGAGTATGTCTTGCGCCATGCCGAGGAAATCTGGGCCGGCGATATTTCGCCCAACGGCATGCTAGCTGCCATGCTGAAGGCACTTGGACGATAATATCCTTTGCGCGTTGAGGACAACGCGCCTTACAAGAGCCGCCTAGAAGGCGGCTGTCCATGCGGTCGCAACAAGTTGCGACCCTCCCGATGGGGCGCGCGGGACGCGTGACCCTACCGTTGCGGACGCAATAAATTGCGTCCCTCCCGTCATGCGGTCGCGCGGGAGCGCGACCCTCCCGCGCCGCTATTCAATGACGACGAGGCCCTTGCCCTTGCCGTAGTGCTTGCCGTCGCGGTCGAAGAGCACCGTGACGTCGCGGCCGTGGTAGCGGACGCCGTCGACGCACCACCAGTCCCATTCCTCGGGGGCGAGCGGCTTCACGACGACCTTGCCGTCGGCCTGCGGGACGATGCCGCAGAGACCGGCGATCACGAGGTCGCAGAACGTGGAGTGGTTGTAGTCCTTGCCGCGCTCGCGGTACGCGAGCTTGCGGATGCCTTTCGCATCCCAATCGATCATGATCTTCCGCGCCAGCCATTCGCCAGTGAACGGATCGAGGTTCTCGTCGATCCACGGGACTGTCTTGCCGTCCTCGCGCACGCGCACGTGCTGGGCGGCATACTGCTTGAGGAGTCGCGCGAAGTCGGCGCGCGTGGCCGGTATGTCCGCGCCAGACTGCAGCGTCTCGTAAAGTGCGGTGAGCGCAACGGACGTGGCGTAGGGCCAGCTCGGGCCGTTCCAGAGGCACTCGTGGCGCGAAAGGTCGTAGGACAGGTCGAACCCAGGCGTATTGCGCGCTGGGAACGTGAGACCCTTCGGCGCCGCAAAGCCTGTTTCCGCCAGAAGCGGCTTCCACGCGGCGGAGTACTCGGCTCCGAGCGGCATCCCGAAGTAGAAGGGGGCGTAGCCGTGCAGCTCGCACACGTCGTCCAGCTCGCCCTTGACGGACCGCGCGCAGAAGAACGACTTCTTCGCGTTCCAGAGCCGATCCTTGATGTTCTTTCGGCAAGCGCCGCGTCGCCCGACGCGCGCGCCAGCTCGGCGATCGCCGTCGCCTCCGCCCACATCGCGGCGTTCACCATCGGACGCGCACCGTCGCTCGAAAGCGCGAACTCGCTCCCCTCGCGGTCCCCCGCGAAGTCGAAGAGCCCACGGTCCTCGCGGAAGCCGGTCTGGATTGGCACGCCCTTCGCGCCCTGTTTGTTCTCCACGTCCTTCAGGCTGAGTCCCTTGATGGTCCAGCCCTTCGCCCATGTCTCCCAGTTCTGCGCGAACTCTGCGAGGTGCTTGCGCGGGAAGGCGAAGTCGCCCGTAACCTTCGCTCGCTCCCACGCGCTCCACGCCGGCCAGTTGGCGTAGGCGCGCGGCCCGCTGATGTTCCCTTTCGCGAGCATGTGCGCGATGTAGCAGTCCACATAGACGCGATTGCGCAGCCAGCGTCCTTCGCGCACGTGGTGGCCGAATGGACAAGCGATCGTGTTGTCCGCACCGGCCCATCCGACGTCGGGCAGGAATTCGGTCACCACCCAGCCGCCGTCCTTCGTGCGGCGCAGGTGCTTGCGGTAGGTCCACCAGCGGAAGTAGTAGGTGCGCACGAGGTCTGCGTCGGGACAGTCGAAGCGAGGGATGTTGGAGAGCGACCACCAGCATGCGGCATTGTTTCTAATGTCGTGCGGATAGAGCTCGTTGTCGTCGAACGAGAAGCGCTCCATGTGGCGGCGAATCTGGTTCTCGTCGATCACGCGGTAGGCGGATCCCTCCACGGGACCGAGGTCGTAGCCCTTGTGGACGGCCATGCCGATGTACTCGCGCGAGCCGGTGCGGCCGTTGTACCAGAGCCGCCAGCAGTCGCCTTCCTCGTCCCATACGGCGGACGGCTTGTAGCATGCGGCGGAATCCCATTCGCCCGGGACCGGCTCCACGAGCGGGTTGCCCTTGAGGCGCTTCCAGCAGCGGATGCCGTCTGGGGAGATGGCCGCGCCGATGCGGGCGGTGTGTATGTCGGAGTAGCCGATGTAGAACATCACGTAGCGGCCGTCCTTCAGCTGATAGACCTCGCACCCGCCCACGCGGTCCTTGTCCCATGCGTTGCCGCTGCCGTGGACGAAGATCGGGTTGAGGAGCGACTTCTCCCATACGATTCCGTCCTTCGACTCGGCATAGCACAGCACGTTCGGCTCGTACGTCTCGCCGCTGGCGTACCACATGCGGAACACGCCGCGCGCGTCGTCGCGCATGACGTAGGGGTTCATCACGCTGAAGCCCTCGTGCGGCCGCTCGGAGATCAGTACCGGATGCTGAACTACGCGCGTGAAGTGGACGCCGTCCTTCGACTTCGCGTAGCCGATCTTGCTGTAGCCGCGCGCCTGTCCGGTGTACCACATGTGGTACTCGCCGTTCCAGAAGATCGTGCAGCTGCGGTTGAGGTTGTCCTCCCAGCCGCTCGTCTCGTCGTGGCGGAGGCATATCTCCGGCTCCGTCCACTTGACGCCGTCGTTGGAGCGCACGAGCGCGATGGCCTTCATGGGACGCCACGAGAAGTACATGTTGTACTTGGCGCTTCCCTTGGCGATGACGTTCACGTCGAAGCATGTTCCCAGCTCCGGGCTTCCCAGCACCGGATTCTTCTCGTATTTCGTCCATCCGCCGCCGCCATGGACGGCACAGATGAGCGAGGCTGAAAGCAACGTTGGCAGGAGATGTCGCGTCATGGCTCAGGCCCTCACTTCCCAGCCGGGTTCGTAGGTGCGCGTCCAGAACGCCGCCGCCGGGGAGGACGGATCGGCGAGCTTGCCAGTCGCCGGATCGAGATGGACTGCGTTGCCGGTGAGGAGCGAGACGTTGCCGAGCTCCGTGATGATGTTCGACTTGAGCGCCTCGTCGATCGGCATCGCGGTGGCCTGGCTCTTTTCGCGCACGCAGTTGACGAAGCGGCGCATGTGCGCCTGGTCGCACGTCTGGAGCGGGTTCGAGAGGCGGCTGTCGCCCTCCTGCGCGGAGGGGTCGGTGTCGCCGGCGGCCCATTCCTTTATGACCTTCTTGCCCTTGCGGTCGTAGAGGGCGGACTCGCCCATCGCGCCGAAGAAGGCGAGGCCGTCGTCGCAATAGACGAGGCAGCCGGTCCACTTGCCCATGAACGGCATGCCGCCGGCGTGCGAGCAGCCTTCCCACGTGAGGTACTTGCCACCCTCGAACTGCGCGGTGAGCATGTGCGTGTCCTCGAACTCGAAGTCCTCGCCCTCGTAGAACAGCTTGCCGCCTCCGGCGTACACGCGCGTCGGGTAGCCTGCGCCGAGCGCCCAGCGGGCGATGTCGACGAAGTGCAGGCCGTTGTTCGGCAGGTCGCCCGTGCCGTATCCGCGGAAGAAGCGCCAGTTGTAGTGGACGAGCTCGGGCTTGAAGGCGCGCCGCGGTGCGGGACCCTGCCAGAGGTTCCAGTCGAGTCCGTCCGGGATTGCGACGCCCTTGGCGGGGCGGATGGCCGGGCGGTCGGAGAGGCACCAGGCCTTTGCCCAGTGCGGCTTGCCGATCTGCCCGGAGCGAAGGGCGGCGATGGCCTGCTGCGTGGCGAAGGAGCTGCGGCGCTGCGTGCCGAGCTGGAACACTGCGCCGGTCTTCCGCTGGACGGCGGCGAGAACCTCCGCCTCGCCGGCGGTCACGCCGATGGGCTTCTCGAGGTAGAGGGCCTTGCCGGCCTGCATGGTCCAGATGCCGGCGAGGACATGCCAGTGGTCGGGCGTCGCCACGATGACGCCGTCGATGTCCGGGTCGCGGAGCGCGTCGCGGATGTCGTTGAACTGCTTCGGCTCGTTGCCGCCTATGCGCTTCACCTCGCCTGCGGCGTATGCGCGCGCGGCGGCGTCCACGTCGCACACAGCCGCGATCTCGGCGTCCTTCATCTCGCACACGCGGCACATCACCTGGTAGCCGCGTCCGCGCGCGCCCTTCGGGTTCATGCTGAAGCGCGTGCCGTCGAAGGCGGTGCGCGAGCAGCCCATCACGCAGAGGCGTATGCGGCTCGACGGCGCTCCCGCGCCAAGGACCCTGCCGGCGGACGCGACGAAGAACGCGCCGCCGCCCATCTTTACGAAGTTTCTCCTGTTCATGTCCCTATTGTACCATATCCAGCGCCGCCGCCAGCGCGGAATATGGTATAATCTTCCGACACGAAAGAAGGCTCATAAATGGCTACATTGAACGGCATCCGGCAGTTCAAGGACGAACAGGACTACCGGGAACATTTCATCGTCCAGAAAGAGATCGACAAGTATCTTCCTGGCGGCAAGCATTTCATCGACGACGCCTACATCAGCCGCACGCTCGCCGACGCCGAGGCGAAGCCCGCGGATCCCGCCCGCATCCGCGAGATCATCGCGAAGAGCGAGTCCACGTGCGAGACGCGCTCATGCAGGTGACCGATCCCGCGCTCTTCGAGGAGATGCGGGCGGCGGCGGACCGCATCAAGCACAAGGTCTACGACAACCGCATCGTCATGTTCGCTCCGCTCTACGTGGCGAACCCCTGCGTGAACGGATGCAGGTACTGCGGCTTCCGCGAGGGTAACGCCAACCAGCGCCGCCGCATCCTCACGATGGACGAGGTCCGCGAGGAGATCGACGTGCTCGCCGGGCGCATCGGCCACAAGCGGCTCATCGCCGTCTACGGCGAGCACCCCAAGACGTCCACCGCCTACATCGCCGAGACGATCGAGACCATCTACGGCCACCAGGTGAAGGCGCCGAAGACGGGCGCGCCCGTCGGCATCCGCCGCGTGAACGTGAACGCCGCCCCGCTGCCTATCGACGACCTCAAGGTGCTGCGCCAGGTCGGCATCGGCACGTTCCAGGTGTTCCAGGAGACGTACAACCGCAAGCTCTACGAGCAGATGCACCCGTCGTGGTCCGTGAAGGGCAACTACGACTGGCGCACCACGTGCTTCCACCGCTGCCTCGAGGCGGGCGTGGACGACGTGGGGTTCGGCGTCCTCTACGGGCTCTGCGACTGGCGCTACGAGGTTCTGGCCACGATCCTCCACGCGCGCGACCTGGAGCGCTGGTTCAACATCGGCCCGCACACGATATCCTTCCCGCGGCTGGAGCCCGCGAGCGGCACGCGCGTCCCGGAGGAGAGCCCGTGGCTCATCGACGACGACACGTTCGCGCGCATCCTCGTAATCATGCGCCTCTCCGTGCCGTACACGGGCATGATCGTCACCGCACGCGAAAGCCCCGCCTCGCGCAACCGCGCGCTCGACCACGGCATGACGCAGCTCGACTGCTCGTCCAACATCGCCATCAAGGGCTACAGCGACTTCGAGAACGAGGCGCACCAGGAGAAGGAGCGCCAGCAGTTCATGCTCGCGGACAACCGCTCCATCGACGAGATGGTGCGCTATCTGGCCGGCCGCGGCATCATCACCTCCTTCTGCACGGCGGGCTATCGCTGCGGCCGCACGGGCGGGTGCATCATGGACGCGCTCAAGACCGGCCGCGAGGGCAAGTTCTGCAAGATCAACGCCGTCCTCACCTTCCGCGAGTGGCTCGACGACTTCGCCTCGCCCGAGACGAAGGCGCTAGGCGACGCGCTCATCGAGAAGGAGCTGGCCGGCATCAAGGAGTGGGTGCCGAAGTTCTACCCCTCGGTGATGAAGCAGTACGAGGCCACCTGCCGCGGCGAGCGCGACCTCTTCTTCTGATGGATGCAGACAAGACTTGAAACGCCAAGAAAAGGAAAACACGATGAAAAACACACTGATGCTCACGGCGGCGCTTGCCGCATGCATGGCCTTTGCGGGTGCCCGCGAGGACGGACTCTACATCTCCCACGTGCACCGCGGCGGCGGAAAGTTCGAGGCTCCGGACAACACACTCGAGACGTTCCTCTGGTGCTGGGGGAACGGCAGCGCCCTAGAGTGCGACTGCCGCGTCACCAAGGACGGCGTGGGCATCATGTTCCACGACAACAACCTGAAGCGCACGCCGCGCGGCATCCCGGCGGAATGGAAGAAGCGCAAGGTTAGCGACATGACGTGGGAGGAGCTCCGCGACATTGACGTCGGCAGCTATCTCGACATGTCGTACTCCTCCCAGCGCATCCCGCGCATCGAGGCCGTGATGGCCGCGATGGTGGGCCACCCCACATATCTGCTCTTCGTCGACGAGAAGGGCATCGGTCCCAAGCGCATCGCGGAGGAGGCGCGCAGGTTCGGGGTCCTCGACCAGATCTACTACACCGGCTGCGTCTACACGAACATCGTAACGTGGAACGAGGCCGTGCCCGGCGGCAAGTCGCTCCTCTGGATCGGCGCGTTCCCGAAGAGCCGCTCCGCAGGCGAGCGTGCGCGCGTCAAGACGCACTTCGAGAAGATCATGAAGGAGGTGCGAGAGGCGAAGTTCAAGTACATCACCGCAGTCTCCATCCACACGTACTACGATCCGAAGGATCCCGTCGACCAGTTCGTCCTCGGCACGGACTACCTTAAGTCGCTCATCGACGAGTTCCACGCGAACGGCGTGAAGGTGTGCTCCATCCCGTTCGCCGGCGGCGACAAGGAAGAGGTGTACTACAAGCTGTGGGACCTTGGCTGCGACGGCTTCTCAACGGACTATCCGAGCATCATGTTCAAGGTCATCCGCGACCTCAAGAAGAAGGCTGCGAAGTGACAGGCGCGATCCATGCCGATCTCTTCAGGCGCGCGCGGAAGGCGATCCCGGGCGGCGTGAATTCGCCCGTGCGGGCTTTCAACGGCGTTGGCGGCACGCCCGTCTTCGTCGAGAGCGGCAAGGGCGCCCGGATCCGCACGGCGGACGGGCGGCTCCTCGCGGACTATTGCTGCAGCTGGGGGGCGATGATCCTGGGCCACGCGCATTCCGCCGTCTCGCGCGCGGTGGCGGCACGCGCAAAGCTGGGCACGACGTTCGGCATCGCGACGCCCGACGAGGTGAAGTTCGCGGAGCGGTTGTGCGCGCTCGTGCCAGGCCTCGACCGCGTGCGTGCCGTCAACTCCGGCACGGAGGCCGTGATGACGGCCATCCGACTGGCGCGCGGCGTGACCGGGCGCAGCATGGTGCTCAAGTTCGACGGCTGCTACCACGGCCACAGCGACGCCATGCTGGTGAAGTCCGGCTCCGGCGTGCTCACCATGGGCGCCTCCTCCTCTGCCGGCGTCACGCCCGGCGCGGTGGCGGACACTCTCGTCGCGCCATACAACGACCTTGAAGCCGTGGCGGCGGCGTTCCGCAGGCATGGGAAGTCTATCTCCGCAGTGATCGTGGAGCCGGTGGCCGGCAACATGGGCCTCGTGCCTCCTGCGCGCGGGTTCCTGAAGGGGTTGCGCGCGCTCACGGCAAGACACGGCGCGCTTCTGATCTGCGACGAGGTCATCAACGGTTTCCGCTTCGGCTTCTCGTCGTACTCGGCGCTCTACGGCGGCGTGACGCCCGACCTGATAACGCTCGGCAAGGTGATCGGCGGCGGACTGCCGCTCGCGGCCATTGGCGGCAAGGCGAAGTGGATGCGACAGCTCGCGCCTGACGGGCCGGTGTACCAGGCCGGCACGCTTAGCGGGAACCCGCTCGCCGTTGCGGCCGGCCTCGCGACGCTCGACGTGCTGGAACGCGAGCAGCCGTACGCGCGCATGGCCGACCTCGGCAGCGCGCTCGCCGTCGGCGTGTCCACTATCGCCGCCGAGCACGGTCTGCCCATTACCTGCCAGAGCTTCAACGGCGTCTTCACGCCGTTCTGCACGGATCGTCCGGTGACGAACCTGGCGGACGCGAAGTCGTGCGACACTGCGCTCTACGCGAAGGTGTTCCACGGCCTGCTCGACCGCGGCATCTACATTGCGCCGTCGCAGTTCGAGTGCAACTTCGTCTCGGCCGCGCATGCGGAACGCGACGTCGACGCGTTCCTTTCCGCCTTCGAGGCGGTCTGCCGCACGTTGCCCGCGTAAGCGGAAACAGGAAAAAGGAAAACCGCGAAACGTCCGTGCGGACGCTTCGCGGTTTTTGTCCAGGATCGGACTTCGGCTTAGAGCTTGTTGTTCGAGCCGAGCACCTTGACGATCTTGTGGATGTAGAGCTTCTTCATCTCCTCGCGCGCCGGACCGAGGTACTGGCGCGGGTCGAAGTGGTCGGGATGTTCCGCGAAGTGCAGGCGCACGGCCGCAGTCATGGCGAGGCGTGAGTCGGAGTCGATGTTGATCTTGCACACCGCGCTCTTCGCGGCCTTGCGGAGCTGGGCCTCGGGGATGCCCACCGCGTCAGGCAGCTTGCCGCCGTGCTCGTTGATGATCTTCACGTACTCCAGGAGGCCCGTCTTGGGATCGCGCGTGCACTGCTCGGGCTTGAACTTGTATGCGCCGTGCGAGGTGCCGATGGAGATGGCGAGCGAGTCGCAGCCCGTCTTGGTGGCGAACTCGATCACCTCTTCGGGCTTCGTGTAGTGGCTCTCTTCGGCAGCCACCTCGTCCTCGACGCCGGCCAGCACGCCCAGCTCGGCCTCGACCGTGACGTCGTACTTGTGCGCGTAAGCGACGACCTTCTTCGTGAGCTTGATGTTCTCCGCGAAGGGGAGGGACGAGCCGTCGATCATCACGCTGGAGAAGCCCATGTCGATGCAGCTCTTGCAC
>CACXPT010000008.1 GCA_902769585.1 uncultured bacterium | reverse complement strand
CGGCATGATTAAAGGCAATCGGTCTGTCTGGAACAGGACGACATACGAGACGATCAGCCAGCAAGTCTACCGTGTCGTCACGACCGTGCGCATGACCGGCTCGACCACGAACGCGGTCCGAATCCAAAAAACGCAGCTCACCGGCCTCTCCGATTCCTGCCGCCGCCACGTCGTGACGCTAACTGGGAAAGCCGCCATCTTGGCGGCGACTGGGACAACGGGCGTCCCGCCCGTTGAAAACGGCACCCTCACTGACTCCCTCACCACCTACGACCCCGCCACTGGCATCGAGACGACCACCACGCGCACCTACGGCCAGACACCCGTCGTGACGCGCTCGCTCCACGGCGTCCCGCTTGAACAGACGTCTCTCGACGAGCGGCGCACGATGTCCTACGACGCATTTGGGCAGAACGTGTTTACCCTCTCGGAGAATGCAGCGACGGGGGCGACCAACAGGACGGAGGCTATTGAGTACGACGTGTCGGGCAACGCCATCTGCCGAACGGTCGACTACGGTGTGGACGGTATGGTCGTCTCGACGGCCGAGTACGACATGCTGAATCGCGTAGTCCGCCACACGGACGCGCTCGGACACGTGACGGAAACAGCATACGATCCTCTCGACAGACCCGTATTCACGGGCGGCGACACATATCCGCTCAAGCACGGTTATGACACGCAGGGACGCAAGACGAGCAACTCCACCACTCGCGACAACGGTGCGACATGGGACGAGACGCAATGGGAGTTTGATCCTGTAAGCGGCGTGAACACTGCAAAGGTCTACGCCGACGGCTCGCGCATCTCATACGACTACACCGACAATGGGCAGAGGACGCGTACGACCTGGGCACGCGGCGCGTGGAAGGAGAACGCCTACAACGAGCGCAACCTCGTAAGCGGTACGACCTACTCGGGTACGGTCACGCCATCGGTCGCATACACCTACTATGATTCGGACGAGTTGGCTTCGGCCATTCTCTCCGATGGCACGTCATACGCCTACGCATACGACGACAGCTTGCTTTGCACGAATGAAGCAGTGACAATTGGAGAAAGCAACTTTACTGTTACGCACACATACGACGCATACCAGCGCAACGAGGAAACGGCGGTCGTCGTCACGAACGTCCGCTATGCCGTGAAGACGCGCCTCTACGATTCCGAGAACCGCGTCTGCGGCTATGCGCTCACCAATGCGGCGGAGCGTGTCGTGTCGGTGTCCTTGTCCTATTTAGGTTCGTATGTCACGAACATGGTTTATGCCCTGCCGAACGGAAACACCTTTGCTGTCGGCCTCACGCGAAAGGTATCGCGCAAGCAACTTGTCTCACGGCGAGACTATTCATTCAACGAATCGCCGACCTACTGGTATTCTACCGATTACGATCTTCTCGGCAGGCCCACAAACGCGACGGATTCCATCTCGCTCGTGAGGGAATGGCTCTACAACCGACGTTCGGAACTCGCTTCCGCGCAAATAGGTACGAACCTCTACGGCTACGCCTACGACACCATCGGCAACCGCCTCTGGTCGGCGGCGAATCTTACCACGAACTCTTACACGGCAAACAACCTCAACCAATATTCCTCGATTCTCCGCGCCTCCGCGCCTCCGCGTGAGCCAACATACGACGCCGACGGCAACATGACGGGCGACGGCACATTTGCCTACGCCTACGATGCCGAGAACCGACTTGTCTCGGTGACTTCCGCATCCCTCACGAACGGCGCGATCCGTGTGCTGAACGCCTACGACCACCGCAACAGGCGAATCCGCAAGACCGTCCAGCGGCTTAATTCCTCTATCGCGTTGCCGCCGTCGCCGCCGGTCGGGATACACGAATGGGAAACGCAGGAGACGCACACGTTCGTCTGGGACGGCAACAACATCGTCCTTGAGAAGATCGAGTTCGCCAACGGCACGACGCGCACATTCGAGTATTTCTGGGGCGCGGACAAGTCCGGCTCGGAGCAGGGCGCTGGCGGGGTAGAGGGCTTGCTTGCCGTGTCGGTGGATGGCGTGTTCTACATTCCCTGCTACGACCACAACGGCAACATCATTCTCTATATCTCCGAGACGGGGAGCATCGCCGCGCAGTACACCTACGATCCCTACGGCAACGTGATCGATTCCTGCGGCAATCTCGCCGACGTGTTCTCCTTCGGCTTCAGCACGCAGTACCACGACCGCGAGACAGGCATGGTCGGCTACAAGCGCCGGTTCTACCGCCCTGACCTTGGCCGCTGGCTCAACCGCGATCCAATTGAGGAAGATGGTGGAGAGAACCTGTATGCCTTCTGTTCTAATAAAGTGCCGTTTCAGTTTGATATGTTAGGGACAAAAACTTGTTGTCGAAATGGACAACGGATTTCGTGTGATAACACCTATAAGTGGACTGGAAACGTCACTGTAGCATCCGCATCACTGTGGTTGGGGGCTACCTTCTTGATGATAGATATAACAAGTAATTATATTTGTAGTTTTTGTTCGCGCTATCGCCTTCATGCCAAGGCCGTATTATTAACAGCAGCTGCAGGTGCGCCAATATCGCTCACTGGTTCTCAAGTCGAATTTGGGAATGTGTCGCCCGATGCATTTGTTGGATCAGTAGAATATTGGGCCGCAGGAATTGGCGCAATGGGGGTTATGGAAGCATCACACTTACGTTTAGGTACTGCGATAGCAGATTCCTTTGGACTTGTAGGAGGAGGAGAACTAGGAGCCGGAGTGGCCTATGGGTGGTACGTTGATTTTGAATTGATAGAAGAATAAACGAGACGAACTATGAAAGAAAAAACAATCGAGAGAATAAGGCGTGGCTGGAAAGCTCAGACTTTTCAGTATGACTATATTTCTCATATAAAAGGTAACTTTATAGCAATCCATTTAGCTGCCTTTATTTCCATATGGTTTCTAATCGGTTGTATACATCATTATCTGGGTTTGCTTTTTGTTCCCTGCGCAGTATCATGGAATTATTTCATTTTCTTCGATAAAAGGAGAATGGTGTATAAAGATTCGTATGTTCCGTTGCGAGAAGAACGCATTGGCACGCTGTTTACTACAATTGCCTTTTGTGTGGCATTTGTTTTCAGTTTTGCCGCAGATTGTTTCAACTTTATCCGCTGAATTGTAAAACGCTGATATTTTGTTAGAATATCCCCAAAGAAACATCAGCCATGAAACGAACTTTGAACACAACGATCAACCGCTCGAAGAACGAGAAGAACGACGAGCACTACACCCAGCTCGCCGACATCGAGAACGAGGTGCGGCACTGCCGCGACCAGTTCAGGGGCGCGATGCGAATTATTAAAGCGCAAGGATTAAAGGTTTCGGTTTTGTACCTATCAATATTTTGCATGCAAGAAGGAGTTGCTGATGTTCCCATTTTTTCAGACACCTACAATATGACACTCCCTGCACGAATGGAAATGGAGAGCGCTTGGATGAATCTCATGAATGCGCAGGGTTGGCAGAATGAACAATGGGCGAGGTCTGAATATGAAGGAAAAGTCATGCAATATAATATAGCAGAAAATCAAGCGCGTGTTGAAGTCGAAGAACGACAACGACGTGAACTGGAGGAAGAAAGACTTCGTCAGAATATGGATGGTCTCTTAATGAACAAATTAGTCCCAGGTCCGCAATCTGGCGATGATTTGACAGGGACGCGTGTTCAGGTTGGCTATAATCGTGACCCTCTGCCTGAAAATGTTAGAAGATTGACGGATGCGGAGGCTAGGGCAATTCAAATTGCAGAACAAGAACGCCGAAAACACGAGGAATCCGAACGAAAGGCACGAGAAGAATACGAACGGACAAGACCATCTGAAATTATGATGACGACGATTGTGCCTAACCGTGCGCCGATGCCGAAATCGCGGATCTGGACGGATCGTAAAGGGAAGTCATTTTCAGCCAAATGGGTTGGGATAAATTCCGATTATACTCGTTATGTCCTCGTTTCAGACAGAACCGGGAATGTAATAAATGCAATTTACGGCAAGTTCTCAGGTGAGGACCAGAAGTATTTGGAGGATGAGGTAAATCGTTACTTGTCCGAAGGGTATGTCGTTCATAATGGTTGGTGGTATAGATTACGGGTTGTTAATGAAACACGCGAAGTGAAGAATGGGGGCTTCCCCCGCTAGAATTGTATGGCGTGAGCGATGAGAACCACACATACAATGTTGCGTACGATAGTATTGCCCCCATTTATGCGTCAGTTCCCTGACGTGACACATGGCGTTCCAAGTAATGTGCTGTCGCGGGAGGCCGCTCGCAGGAACCTCGTCACGCGGCGCGACTACTTATTCGGCGGCCAGTCGATCTACTGGTATTCGACGGAGTACGATCTGCTGAACCGTCCGACGAACGCCACGGACTCCGTTTCGCTCGTCCGGGAATGGCTGTACAACCGCCGCTCGGAACTCGCAGCCGCGACGGTAGGGACTGACAGCTACGGCTACGCATACGACAGCATCGGCAACCGCCTCTGGTCGGCGGCGAACGCCGTGACGAACTCCTACACGGCGAACAGCCTCAACCAGTACACTGCGGTTTCCGCCGGCGCGAATCCCGTGTACGACGCCGACGGCAACATGACGGGCGACGGCACGTTCGCCTACGCCTACGATGCCGAGAACCGCCTTGTGTCGGCGACTTCGGCTGCGGAGACGAACGGCGCGATCCGAGTGCTGAACGCCTACGACCACCGCAACAGGCGAATCCGCAAGACAGTCCAGCGGCTTCATTCCACCATCGCGCCGCCTCCGTCGCCGCCGGTCGGGATACACGAATGGGAAACGCAGGAGACGCACACGTTTGTCTGGGACGGCAACAACATCGTCCTCGAGAAGGTCGAGTTCGCCAACGGCACGACCCGCACGTTCGAGTACTTCTGGGGGCTAGATAAGTCCGGCACGGAACAAGGTGCGGGCGGAGTCGAGGGGCTTCTTGCCGTCTCGATGGACGGCGCATTCTACATCCCCTGCTACGATCACAACGGCAACATTATCCTGTACGTTTCCGAGATGTGGAGTATCGCCGCACAGTACACCTACGACCCCTACGGCAATATCATTGAATCTTCCGGTCCTCTCGCCGACGTGTTCTCCTTCGGATTCAGCACGCAGTACCACGACCGCGAGACAGGCATGGTCGGCTATCAGCAGCGAGTTTATCAGCCCATCCTTGGCCGCTGGCTCAACCGCGACCCCATTGAAGAAGATGGCGGTGAGAACCTTTACGCCTTTTGCGCCAATAACCCAACATTTTTCTTCGATTCAGATGGCAGGTTTGTCATGCCTATTGTGGTGATTCCTCAGGGGCCTCCCTCTCCCGCAAAACCGCGGCAGAGTCCAAGCGCAATGGATCAATTGGGTAGTGGCACAGGTCCATTTCATGAGGAAGAATGGTTTGAGGACAACTATGCAGGTTGGATTAATGCTTCAAAATCATTATTTGTAAATGAGATAAACAATAGCGTAGATTGTAAATCCTCACAACTTAATATTCGTAGTTCACGACAAGTAGTGTCGCCAGGGGTGGCTGGGAACATTCCATGGGAGATGCCGTCAGGTGGTAATGACAGGCAATATGGCGATAAAGGACAGAATAACTGGCAAGCAGTAATGGTACTTGGTCGATTTGCAATAGACTATGTTACACCGGTAATGGTTCAATATGGCCCGTGCGAAGAAGGGAAGCGAACATTTAGTTGGGGAACGATAATGTATATTGATGACACTTTAGGTTTGCAAGGAGATGAAGGATGGCTTGGAAGTCTTTTTAGATGGGCTGCGAGATCACGCAGAGTGCGTAGGGCGCAATGGAGAATTAACGGTTCAGGAGTCTGTTCGTGTTGCGAATAGTGCGTAACTCGCAGAAGAATGAAGGATAACGATTCAGATGAAACGATACACCATTAAGTACATTTCGGCAATCTGGTGGCTTGCACCGTTGCTTATTGGATTTCTCTTAGCAGTATTTGTTTTTCTTGGAGATCCTTCGGCAATGTCTCTGTGGCGAGTACGGTCTCTCGCTGCAACCGGTGTCACTGCATGTCTATTGGGGCATTGCATAGCCATGATTGTGTTATTTGCAAAACGGCGCTGGAAAAGCGGGCTAATCGCCTTGGTGATATTACCCTTATTCTTCATAATTGCATTTCTTGTCGCCTTGATGACAGGCCCGAACATCGAAGCCGTTACCGAAAAGGTTTCCGCAGTGACGGCCGTACCGCAGTCAGAAATCAAGTGTCTCGGTGGTTGGTTGCGCAGGGAGTCGGTAATCGCCTTTGAATTGCCGAAGGGCGCATCGCTACAAATTGAAACAGCCGATGAAATGGAAAGAAGCGATATCCTGCCGCGCTTAAAAGAGTATGCCGACCGATTAAACCTGCAAATGCCTGCACAGGGAAAGGTCTTACGCTACCGATTGGAGTCCGATACGGTCTATGTTGTTTATGACAGGGATTGTCGACTAGTGTTTTTCTTTGGCATGATAGTAATGTGATGATTGGAGCTCAAATGGAATCCCGCCACAAGACTGATGTTATTATGGCCTGTAGCGCCTATTGCCCTATGGCGAAGCAGTACGAGGACGGGGTGCGTATTTCCTACGCCTATACGGAAAGCGGCAAGGAAACGCATGCCACATGGGCCCCGCTCGGCAACCTCACCGTCGAATGGGGCGCGACCTATCCCGTGCGCTACACCTACGACACGCAAGGCCGCCGCACCTCCCTGACGACATTCCGCACCACGGGAGGGTCGCCGTCCCCGGCGGCCGACTGCGACACGACCACCTGGACACACGATCCCTACACCGGCAACTGCCTCTCGAAGACCTACGCCGACGGCACCACCATCACCTACACCTACACGCCCGACAATCTCCCGCTCCGCACGACCTACCCAAGCGGCAAATGGAAGGAGAACGTCTACGACGCGCAACGTCGCCTCTGCGGTGTGGTATACTCTTCCTCGGACATGGACTACGAACTCCAGCTCGACGATTACGGCAACGCCACGAACGTACAGGATGCCATCGGCAACTCCTGGCGGTACGACTACGGCTTCAACTCCAAGCTGCTCGCAGAACAATACGCCACCACGGGAGGGACGCGCTCCTGCGCGTCCGCCTCCACCAATAGCATTTCCCGTTCGTACGATTCTTTCGACCGTTCTATCGGCTATGCTCTCACTGTCAACGACGAACCCAAAGGCGGCATCGGCTATGCCTACGATGACGACGGCGACCTCACGCATATCGCCTCCACGAACACAGCCGGGCGTTCCTTCACCGTCGCCTATACGAACAACGCTGGCTATAACTACGGCTACACGATCACGACACCGAACGGCGATACGATCCGTCGCATCGTTGCCCGCGACGATTACCGCCGCAGTCTCGTGACGAACTGCGTGACCTACTTCAATTCTTCCCTTGTCGATTCTAACCTCTATGCCTTTGACGCGCTTTCCCGCCCCATAACTCGCACCACTGGGACAACGGGCGTCTCGTCCGTTGACTCCACATTCTCCTACAACAACCGCAGCGAAGTCGTCTCCGCCGCCATCGGCACGAACCTCTTCACGCACGCCTACGACGACATCGGCAACCACTTGCTCTTCGGCGACAACGCCGTTACTTACACGTTCACTCATAACCAAGTGAACCAGATGGTAGGGCGCGCTGCCCCCAGCGCGCCGCTGATCTCGTTCGCCTACACCCCCGACGGCGGCCTCGCCTCCGATGGCACGTGGTCATACGCTTACGACGCCGAAGACCAGCTGATCTCCGTCACCTCGTCCTCCCTCACCAACGGCGCGATCCGTGTCCTCAACACCTACGACTACCGCCATCGCAGAACATCGAAGACCGTGGAGCGGCTCTCCATCTCTACGGCTCCCCCACCGTCGCCGCCTATCACAACGCAAGAATGGGAGACAACCGAGACAAGAACCTTCGTTTACGATGACTGGAACTTGATCCACGAGACTGTCTATACAGTTGACAGAGGCGTGACGAATGTCACGGAGATACAGTATTTCTGGGGCCGTGACCTCTCCTGCACGATCCAAGGCGCTGGCGGTGTGGGCGGCTTAATCGGGATCCGATTGAAGAAGCGGGGGGAAACAACTTATATGCGTTTTGTGGGAACAACCCTGCCGTCAATTACGATGATGACGGTTGTGCATATTTTGCAAAAAGAGTTCTGGTTGGGCAATCTTGGAGTGAAAAGTTTTCTGTGAATTCTACGCTCGATACACTCGAATGGGAATGGTCACATGAACATTTGTTTTATGGGACACCGGATCATCCTTTAGATGATGTTGGTTTTTTTGGAGATGGAAAAGTGCGGAAGGATGCGGAACGTGGTAGATTGAAGTATGTCGTTACAAGTTCGGGATATAATGACTGTGTGATGAGAAAAGCCGTGGCGCAAGTATCACCAGAATCTTATAACCTAGTCCTAGCTCCGTTACCTTGGTTTGACAATTGCCAGTCATATGCCGCAAAGTTGAGAGCAAAGTATGACGAGTTGCTGAATGTTGAGAGCGTATTGTGCGAATGTTTTGGCAAGCGCAAGAGAGGAAGTTTTCTATGGATGAGATAGTGTCATTGCTAATTGGTTGCGTAGGCGCGTTTTTTTTCTATTTCCTATGGTTTCCGACGGTTGTCTCAGTGTTTGCTCTTGTTTTTAATTGTGTGCCATGCTTTTGTGGCAAAAAAGGAAAGACTTTTAGTTTTTTTGTCTGGTCTGATCTGGGAGTTGCCGTATTTTGCTTTCCGTTTTGGGCATTATGTACGGTATTACCGGGAGTAGCAACAAAGAGCGTCGCTAATTTTTCAGAAATAAGGATAATTGGATACATATGGGGGGCGTTTTTGCTTGTGCGTCTTTTGCTATACTGCTTGTCCGTTAGAAATTATAGGTGTTGCGCAAGGCTTGGAAACGTATTGGTTTTTATCATTTGTATTCTTTTTGCGTACCTAGTCCCCACGCTTCCAGAATAAGGTGTTACGTGTCTCATGAGGCTGCAAATTTCAAGTGGTCGGTATGTGCGTCTATGTTTTACCATAATATTGCTATGAAACGAACGTTTAACACGATAATAGACCGCTCGAAGAACGAGGAGAACGGCTTTTTGCTATAATGTGCCCGCGCAAAGGAAGAAACGAGGCATGAGAAAGACATCTGCCAGGTTTGAACTCCACTCCGCAGCGAAGATGCGGAGTGAGGTTTTGTTTGTCGATGCGCAAAGCGAAATCGGCCACGGTTTTCTATGCAATTGAAGGGACCATTAAAATGAAAGACACAATGCGAGTAGCGGCGATGGGAGTCATCGGATTGTCGGCGCTGGCGGTTTCCGCCTTCACCTGCTCGGAGGCCGTCAAGGCCAAGGCGCGCGACTTCATCGACAACGAGAAGCAGTTCCACCTCGGCTTCATCCCCACCGAGCAGTCGAACCCGATCACGGCGACGCTTGAGGACGACTTCAAGCGCTCGACGCTTGCGGGCGTGCAGTGCCTGCAGCGCGGCGACAGGCAGATTCCGATAACGATGCGCCACGTCTTCGCGGGAGAGAAGTTCGAGAAGCTCGTGGCGTCGATGGTCGAGACGCTGAGGGCTCCGAAGGGCCGTATCATCTTCTCCGGATGCGGAGCGACGGGGCGCCTCTCCATCCTATTGGAGTCCATGTGGCGCGACTTCTTCCACCGCAGGGCGGCGGAGCTGACCGAGGCGGAGCGCACGCTCGCGGACCGGTCGGCCTCGATCATGACGGGCGGCGACTTCGCGCTCATTCGCTCGGTGGAGTTCTTCGAGGACTTCGCCGAGGGCGGGCGACGCCAGGCCGCCGCGCTCAATGTCGGCGATGGCGACACCTTCGTGGCGATCACGGAGGGCGGCGAGACGTCGTCCGTGCTGGGCACGCTCCAGTACGCCGCCGAGCACGGCGCGAAGTGCTTCCTTGTGTTCAACAACCCTGCCGATCTTCTCCGCGCGCGGCTCGACCGCTGCCGCGAGGCGATCGACAACCCGAAGGTGACGGTGCTCGACATCTACTGCGGATCGATGTCCGTGGCCGGTTCCACGCGCATGCAGGCCACAAGCTCCGAGCAGCTGCTCGGCTCCTGCGCGCTCGAGGCCGCGCTAGTGCGCGTGATGCCTCGCTTCGCGAAGGAGACTGCTAAGGACTACACGGTCGCGTTCGAGGAGCTGCTGGCAGGGCTGGAATCGCCCGGCGGCCGCGCCGGCCTCGTCAAGGCGATCGACTTCGAGAAGGGCGTATACGAGAAGGGCGGGCGCATCACCTACATCGCGGACAAGTGCATGCTCGACCTCTTCACAGACAACACCGAGCGCTCGCCCACGTTCATGCTGCCGCCGCTCCGCTCGTCTCGCGAGAGCAACCTCGCGCAGAGCTGGGCGTTCGTGAAGAACCCGCTCCACCCTACCGTAGCGTGCTGGAACGAGATGATGCGCCGCCATCCGCGCTGCCTGGAGTTCACGTCCGAGGACGCTCGCTCGCTCAAGATGCCGCAGCGGTTCATCGACTCGCCGCCGCTCATCAAGTACTCCGACCTCATAACGTACATGATCGGCAACGAGCCCGCGCCTGAGCGCATCAGGGGATACAAGCGCGCCGCCGCCGTCACCCTGACGGTCGGCGACAGGCCGAAGGACTTTGTCGAGGCGGCGGGCCGCCTCGCGGCGGCGTGGCCGGAGCGGATCGATTTCCACATCGGGGGAGGGTCGCGCTCCTGCGCGACCGTGGCATGTACGGACGCGCAGGAGCGCGTCCCTCCCCTCGCCATCCACGTCGACATGCCGATCGCTGACTCGCCGCTGGAAATATGGAAACACCTGGCCGTGAAGCTTGCGTTCAACTGCCTTTCCACGGGCACGATGGCGGCAATGGGACGCGTGGCGGGCAACTGGATGAGCTGGGTGTCCATCTCCAACAAGAAACTCATCGACCGGGGCATCCGCCTCCTGGTGGAGCTCGGCGGCGTTTCCTACGAGGAGGCCGCGCAGCGCCTGTTCGCCGCCGAGGAATGGGTGCAGTCGCAGGACTGGACCGGCAAGGAGACGCCATGCGCCGTGCAGGTGGCGCTGGCGGAGCTTCGCGCTTCCGGGGCGAAGATCGACGATGCACGTCTTAAGGGGCTGGACGTCTGGCCTGCTCTCGACGCGTCTGACCAGCTCCTCTACAAGTCCATCCATGCGCCGCGCGTCGTGGCCGAACAGCCCGCGCATACCCACAAGGAGATGGTGGTGATGCCGGACGGAGAGATCCGCTACTATGGCCGGGACTTCGTGGACGGCGAAGTGCGCAACGTGTATCTTTCGTCGCGCGACCGCGGCCTCTCTTGGAAGACCGTTCTTCGTCCCGAGGGCGACCTGGGACCTATGGTGAAGTGCCCGTGGGCTGACTACTACCTCTCCGTTGTGCCGCCGGCGAAGAAGGGCGGCTTCCTCAGGTGCGTGCGCTCCAAGGACGGTCCAACCGGCAAGGTGGACGTGAAGTGGACCGACACCACCTCGCGCAGCCTTGCCTTCTTCCGTCCGATGCAGCCGCTGGAGAAGTCGCGGCGCTGGATCATGGCGGGCGCGCGGACGATAGACGGCGTCTCTCGCATCGCGCTCGCGATCTCGTCGGATGACGGGCAGACGTGGCGCGACGTAGTCGTCACGAACGCCGTATCCGCAGACCATCTGGTGTTCCACGACAAGTCGCTTCGCTGGAACAACGGCTGCTGCGAGCCGACAATAGTGGAGCTCTCGAACGGCGACCTGCTGATGGCCGTGCGTGCCACGTTCCGCCACCACTACCTCTACACGTCGAAGGACGGCGGCGAGACGTGGGACGGCCCGAAGCCCGCACCGATGTTCTGCGCCTCTAACACGATGCCGACGTTCCTCAAGCTGAAGGACGGGCGAATCCTCTTCTTCTGGAACAACACCGAGCCGCTGCCGAAGCGCGATCCCTCCGAGTATCCGGAGCTGAACAAGAGCGAGCTTTCGGGCCGGTCTGAGACGGTGTTCACCAACCGCGACGCGCTGCACGCCGCGATCTCCGAGGACGATGGCCGCACGTGGATCGGGTTCCGCGAGGTGGCGCGCAACGCAATACGCAATCGTCCCGACTTCCGCGAGTACGGCAACAGGAAGTGGCGCGAGATCGACAAGAGCGTCCACCAGACGCAGCCGATGGAGATGCCGGACGGCAAGATCATCCTGCCCTACGGTCAAGGTTCGTCTTGCCGCATCTGCCTCTTCGACGTCTCCTGGCTCTACGAGACGGACCGCTTCGAGGACTTCAAGGGCGGTCTCGACGGCATCTCCAACCACCTGTTCGTGAAGTCTCTTGCAGGCAACTTCCGCGGATGGAGCGGGCACTGCGCGTTCAACCGCGTGCCTGGCGCATTGCTCGTTCGCGAGCCGGATACTGGTCCGGCGACTAGGCGCGAGGTGCTGCAGCTCTGCCGCATCCGCGACGAGCGGCTCGTCTCCGACCGTCAGGGCGTGGTGTGGAACTTCCCGGCAGGACTGACGGGACGTCTCGAGCTCGAGTGCCGCATCGACGGCGAAGGTTTCCAGCTGGCGCTCTGCGACCACTGGTTCAATCCGTGCGACGAGTTCGTAGGAGAGGAGTCGGCCTTGGCCGTGCCCGTGACGGCAGATACGCTTGGCGGGAAGGGAACGTGGGTGAAGCTGTCGCTTGCGTGGGACTGGGCGGCGAAAACTGCGACCCTCACGTGTGGCGAACGCACGCAGACGTTCCAGCTCAAGACTGACGGCAAGTCGCCGTTCGGCCCGTCGTACATGCACCTGCAGACGCTTGCGGAGGGACACGACCCGAAAGGCGCGTACTTCCGCTCCTTCAGCAAGACCGCGAAATAGGCGCACAGGCTGTGGGGAAGAGCTGGAAACTTCGCATTAGGCAATTGTGGCGGTGGGCGTTCCTCACCTTTGTGGTGCTTATGATATATTGCCTTTGGAGCATCATCTCGTCGTCAAAGAAACCGGCAAAGCCAGATGGCCCTAAAGACAAGAATCTCGTTCTGGTGACCGGCTACTGCAACTGCCAGCAGTGCTGCGGCTGGGAGAGAAGCTGGTTCGGGTTCGGGCGTCCTGTCTACACGTACGGCCAGATGAAGGGAAAGCCCAAGAAGGTTGGATGGACTGCACGCGGCACTGTGGCGAAGAGGGGAACCGTGGCTGCAGATCCGAAGTTGTTCCCGTTCGGCACGCGGCTGGACATTCCAGGCTACGGCACTGGCGTCGTGGAGGATGTGGGTGGCGCAATCAGGGGGCGGCACATAGACGTGTGGTTTCCTACTCACGAGGAGGCGAAGCTATGGGGTCGCCGCGAATTGGCCGTAAAGCGCATAAAGACGCACTGACGGTAGGGTGTTTTGGCATGTTTCTCATAGAAGATGAAAGAGGTTTAGCATGAAGAAATCAACTGCTTGGATTTTTGCCGTTGCTTGTACCGCGGCGGCTTGCGGTGGTACACCGATTCGCCTTGTCGCGACGAATTTCGTGCGCGCCACCGGGACCCCGTCGCTCGTGACCTGGGCGAAGGGATCTGCGCACGTGCCTGTGTGGTCGCTGTCTGGCGGACAAGTGGGTCAGTCGATCGCAGCGCTCACACCGCCGCTTCCGGGCGATTGCACGGCGGTGCGGGTGGAGATGCAGGTGGTGAACGAGGATGCTAGCGCCACGAACACGTTCACGGACGTCTATCGCGCGCACATCGCTCAGGTGAAGGATGGACAACCCCTCGACATGGGCGCGACTGTAGGCAAGCCTGTACTTGCGCGCCTCTCCGCTCCGTGGAAGGTGCGCACTGTCGTCCTGGAGTCGTATCGCAAGGTGACGCCGGGCCTGCCTCTTTCCTTGCGCATCCAGCGCGAACCCGATGATCCGGGCGATACGTTCACAAGGCCTGCTGGACTCATTTCCGTAACCGTAACGCCGCTGGATGCGCCGGCGCCTGCGTTAGTCGTCCAGGACGTGAAGGGATACAACTCGTGGCCGATGATCCAGACTGTCAGCAACCGTCTCGTCTGCACGTACAGCCGCGGAAGCGGGCACACGATCGGCGAGGGTTCGCGCGACGCGTACGCGCGCGTTTCGACAGATGGTGGTCGTACTTGGTCGCCAGAGGTCTGCTTTGCCGCCGATCCCAATGTTGGCGAGGTGATGATCGGGAAGGGGGCCGATCTTGACGGTGCTGCGCTGTTTTGGGTACGGTGCATGGGGCGGCCACGTTCGCACCACGACCTCTACCGCACGATGGATGGTGTCAAGTTCGAGAAGATTGCGGAGCCTTCGCTCGATCCGTTCCCGATGCAGATAACCGACGTTTTCAAGTTGCCGGGCGGAAAGCTGATGTCGCTCTGGTTTGCCACGAACTATCGCCAGGGGGAGAAGTCTAGCTCGTGGGGCACGCTCACAAGCGTGGACAACGGCCGCACTTGGACGCAGAAAACCGTGGAGGCTGGACTTGAGAAGGGCGAGTTGCCCACGGAACAGTCGGCTGTGTACCTTGGTGGCGGACGCATACTGGCGATTGCTCGCACAGAAAACGGTGGCGCTTCAACTGCATCGCAGTTCCAGCTGATGTCCACTGACGACGGTGCCACCTGGACGCGCGTGCGCACGAACATCCGCGACGTGCAGGCCTCGACGCCGAGCTTAATCCTCGACGCCGGGAGGGGGCTTGTCTACAACTACTACTACGAGCGTGGGCGTGGAGTAATCAAGCGTCGCGTCGCGCGGGTGGACGACATATGGAACGATCCTCTCTCTTGGCCGGATGGCGAATGCGTAGCCATCGGCAACGAGGAGCGTCCGCACGACGCTGGAAACGTGAACGCGGTCGCCTTTGGCGGTCGGCACTATCTCGCGTATTACAGCGGTACGCGTTCGGACACGACAGTGTTTGTAGCCACGGCCGCATTGCGCGAGTCTGTTTCTGGAGCGACCGTGCGAAGGCCAATGGCCTTGCTTGTGATGCTGGACGGCGCACGTGCCGACGCCATAGACATGGCGCGCATGCCTGCAGTGCAAAGCGTGCGTGACGGCACATGGGCACCAGGATATGCAGGCGCATGGTCGCGCTTCGGCCAGAACGTGCCAGACGCGCGCCCGTCCAGCGCCGCGAACCACACGGCCATATCCACCGGCGTCAATGCAGCCAAGTCGCGTGTCTTCAACAACGGCCAGACAAAGGACGGCGACTACGCCCATTGGCCAACGTGGCTCATGCGCGTGACCGAGAATGTGCCGGGCACGAAGGGTCTCTTCATCTTCTCATGGGGCGAAGGCAACCAATATCCCCGCGCGCAGAACGTCCAGTTCATCCATGACAAGGATGCGAACAACGGAAAGAACATCGCCAAGATACTTGCCTCTCCTGATGCGCCGGACGCGATCCAGTACTTCATCGATCTGCCTGACCATGGCGGCCATTCTGCGGGTTTCTATCCGTTCGCCATGGACTATCTGCATTCGCTGTACACTAGCGACAAGTACATCGTCAGCGCGCTCGCGGCAATCAGGAGCCGCCCCACGTTCAAGGACGAAGATTGGCTTGTGATGGTTACGGCCGACCACGGCGGCTATGCGCGCTCCCACGGTATGTGGGGAGGTCAGGCAAGCACGATCCCAGTCATACTCTCAGGGCGCAATATCCCGTCCGGACGCCTCGTCGGCGCGCCGCGCCACTACGATCTCACTGCGACAGCGCTCGCGCATTTCGGGCTGGATCCCGTAGCGCTGGATCTCGACGGGCGTCCTCTCGCGAAAACAGCGAAAGACTGTCCGCGTCCTCTCAAGGACGGCCTTGCGACCTATCTGGCAGCCGGCGGCAAGCCGCTAGGCATACGCAAGGTAGAAGGCAGCGACAAGCTCGCATTCGAGAACGGGGGCGACTTCGCCGTGACGCTATGGGCGCGTCTGCCGGCCAAACAGACAGGCGATCCGCTCATCTTCTCCAACAAGGACTGGAGGAGCGGAGCGAATCCGGGCATAGCGCTTGTCGCGTCAAAGGCGACGGACGGAGTGAAGGTCCCAGGAGTCTGCCTCAACGCGGGACGTCCTGATAAGGGGCGCATCGACCTGGGCACCTTCGACATCGAGCCCGGCCAGTGGGTGTTCTACGCGGTCGTGCGCAATTCAGAAGGCGTCATCGTCGTCTACCAGGGACGCGCGGACGGACGGTTCAACTGGCTCTGCGCCCCCGCCACCGACATTATCGTGAAAAGCGGACTGCCGTTCTGCATCGGGCAGGATGGTACGGGCGCATATCAGTGTCCGCTAACTGGCGATGTCGACGATTTCGCGCTCTGGACCCGCGCTCTTTCGCACGAGGACGTGCGAAAGATATTCGAGGCCGGACGACAGGGGCTTCCGCTAGGCGAGCTGCTGTGACGGCGACTAAACGGCCACCGGCACGAGACGCACGTCGCCCGGAGCGCATGGGAGCGCGAAGGATATCTTGCCGCCACGCTGCTTCTTGTCGTGGCGCATGATCTCCGCGAGCGAATCGAACGTGATGCCGTCAGGCAGTGCGGTAGGTAGTTTTGCTGCTGCGAACGCTGCCGCTACGGTATCTGGCCAGTCTGCTGGCGCGAGGCCGAGACGTACCGCAAGCCGCGCCTCCTCCACTGTGCCGATCGCAACGGCCTCTCCATGCTTGACCGAGAAATTTGTGGCGATCTCGAGCGCGTGCCCGACAGTGTGGCCGAGATTCAGCTTCGCGCGTACGCCTTTCTCCTTCGCGTCCTCGGTGACGATATTTACCTTCACGGCCAGGGAGCGCGCGACTGACGGATCATCCAGCAGGCCTGGATCGGCGATGAAGGCATGCTTGATGGTCTCAGCCATGCCGCAGGCTAACTCGCGAGGCGGCAGGGTGTCGAGCGTCGACGTGTCAGCCAGAACGAAAGTTGGCGAATGGAATGCGCCCACCATGTTCTTGGCCTCGGGCAGGTCGCAGCCAGTCTTGCCGCCGGTCGATGCATCCACCATCGCGAGCAGCGAGGTCGGAACGTTGATCCAGCGCATGCCCCGCATCCAGCTGGCGGCGGCGAAACCCGTCATGTCGCCCGTCACGCCGCCGCCCACGGCGACAGCGAAGTCGCTTCGTCCTAGCTCGGCGGCGAGAAACGCGCGCCATATGGACATGACCGTGTCGATCGTCTTCGTCTCTTCCCCGGCGGGGATCGTCATGGCCGTTGCGGAGAAGCCGGCCTTTCGCAGCGAAGCAAGGACGCGCTCGCCGTAGAGGGGGAACGTGTTAGAGTCGCCGACGACGACGGCTCGTCCGCCTAGCTTGCGCGCAGCCGCCCAGGCACCGACAGTGTCGACCAGGCCACGTCCCACGAAGATGTCGCTAGGCTCGTCGCCGGAGTCGATCGCGAAGTGCGCGACTGGGCGCACCGGGAACGAGTCGTAGTGTGGGCCGCGCGTGGCGAGCAGACGGTCCACCTTTTCGGCGGCGTCGGCAAGTGGGCGCGTTCCGGCCTGTGACGCGATCCGCGCCTTCAGGACGTCGGCCGGGACGTCAAGGCAGATTACCTGTCCGTGCGACTCTGCGAGCGTGCGGCAAGCAGGATCCAGCAGCGCGCCGCCGCCGAGCGCGACAACGTGTCCAGGAGCGGCGCAGGCAGCCTCCAATGCGGCTCGCTCCCGTGCGCGGAAACCGGCCTCGCATTCCTCTGAGAATATGGTAGGGATGGACTTGCCGCCTGCGGCAAGGACTATCGAGTCGTCAAGATCCTCGAAGGGGACGGAAAAACGCCCGGCAAGAAGCTTGCCGAGCGTCGTCTTGCCGCTTCCGGGCGGCCCGTAGATGAATATGGTCTGCATCAGGCGTCCGCCTTGATCGTGTTCTGCGCCTCGTTGACGCGCATCTTGCGGCCCATGACTTCCTTCTCGCTCATCTCGGCGATGGCCTTTTCGGCCTCAGGACGGTTCGGCATGACCACGAATCCAAAGCCCTTGGACTTGTTGTTGAAGCGGTTCGTGACCACGCGCGCGGAATCAACCGTGCCGAAGGCCTCGAATGTCTTGCGAAGGGCGTCTTCTGTCATGTCGTAGCTGAGGTTGCCCACGTATATCTCCACGCTGCCGGCGGGAATCGGGGTGCGCGGTTCCGGGGGACGCATTGCGCGGCGCGGCTGCTGCGCCGACTGCTTCTTGGCGGCGCCCTTCTTGCAGGCGCAGGCGGCCTTGCCGCGGCGCCCGACGAAGAAGCCGGCGATGAAACCACCAGCCAATGCGCCCGCAAGAGCGACTATGGCATGGGGTGGGCAGGAACTTGCGGGGACAGCCGCATCTGCGAACATCGAGAGTTCGATCATTTTCTTACCTTCTTTCTTCTTTTCCCGTCGCCTTGCTTGTTCCGCTACGCTCCGGGTTGTTTTGCCTCTTAGCCCACGAGGAATCCGTCGAGCTTCTTGAGGCGGGATGGGTGGCGCAGCTTGCGCAGAGCCTTCGCCTCGATCTGGCGGATGCGCTCGCGCGTCACGTTGAACTGCTTGCCGACCTCTTCCAGCGTCCTGGAGAAACCGTCGGACAGCCCGAAGCGGTAGTCCAGCACCTGACGTTCGCGGTCGGTGAGCGTCGTCAGGATCTCGTGTAGACGTTCCCGCAGCATCGAGTAGGCGGTCTGGTCGGACGGATTCTCGGCGGTCGTGTCCGGGATGAAGTCTCCGTACTTCGCGTCGTCGTTGTCGCCTACCTTGCTCTGCAGGGAAATTGGCTGCTGCGCCATGCGGTACACTGCGCGAACCTGCTCGGGCTTCATCTCCATTTCCTGGGAGAGTTCCGCCTCGGTGGGTTCGCGGCCGAGCTGTTGGATGAGCTTCTTCTGCACTCGCATGAGCTTGTTGATCGTCTCGATCATGTGCACGGGGATGCGGATGGTCCTAGCCTGGTCCGCGATAGCGCGCGTTGCCGCCTGGCGGATCCACCAGGTTGCGTAAGTCGAGAACTTGTAGCCGCGCTTGTACTCGAACTTCTCGACGGCCTTCATCAGGCCGGTGTTGCCCTCCTGGATGAGGTCGAGGAAGCTGAGTCCGCGGTTCATGTACTTCTTCACGATCGAGATCACGAGGCGGAGATTGGCCTCCACCATCTTGGTCCGGGCCTCCTGTCCGCGGCGCAGTACGCTGCGCAGCTCCTCGAACGTGGAGAGAAACTCCTCTGGCGGCATGCCGAACTGCGCCTCGTACTTTGCCAGCCTCTCTCGCGCGTCGGCGAGTTCCGTCTCGCGGCGCTTGGAGGGATGCTGGGAAAGCAGCGTGGCCTTGCGGGCGAGCTGCTGCTTGTACGGGAGGTAGATCGTCTCGTCCGCCTCCATGCACAGCGTCTCGAGGACCTTCTGCTTGAAGTTGAGCTTGTAGAACGCATCCATCAGTGCGTCGCGGGCGTTTGAGACAGCCTTCTCCGCGCCCTTGATCTGTCCTGGGGTGGCCTTGCGGCGGTTCTTCATCACCGTTGAGTACTTTGCGTGCGCGTCGGAAAGGCGCTTCTCGACCTCCCGCAGCATCCTGCGGAACTCTGGCAGCTGCGCCATGTACGCGTCGCGGTTGTCGTCGAACCTGTCCGTCACGACGCGGTCGAAGCGCTCCTGCATGCCCTCAAGCTTGTCGAGAAGCCCCAGGTACATGCGTGGCGTGAACGCGAACCGGTTGAACATGTCCTTCGTCTTCGCCTCGGCCTCCTCGATCTGCTGGCAGATCGTCACCTCCTGCTCGCGGCTGAGCAGGGGAACCTGTCCCATCTGGTGGAGGTACATGCGAATCGGGTCGTCGAACATCTCCTGCACGCGGGAGGCGTGCAGGCGGTTGTCGCCCTGCTTGTCCTTGTTGGCGCGGTAGTTGTCCACGTCTTCCGCGCGGATGACGTCAACGTTGAGTGCCTGCAGAATCTGCAGGTACTCGTCTGTCGTCGACTCGTCCTGAACGGTGACCGGCACGATCTGGTTGAGCTCGTCGTACGTCACGTAGCCGCCGTTCTTCTCTGCACGCTGCTTGACCTCCTGGATGACGGCGTTGCGCTCCTCGGCGCCCAGAACGCTGCGCCCCTGGAAGCCGCTCATCATGTCCTCCGGGTCGAAATCGTCGGCGAACCCTGTAGACGGCATCAGCATCACGCCGTCAAGGTCGATGTCGTCTTCAATCTCGGCGCTCGGCATGTCCGCGTCGTCCGCCGGCGCATGGTTGCGCTCGGAGGCTACCAGCTCGTCCGCCTCTGTGTCGAGGTTCATCGTACGGGCTTCGGCCTCGGCGTCAGCGTCGTCCTCTCCGTCGTCGTCCCCTAGATCTATGGCTACGTCCGCAGGCGTCTCCTCGTCGTCAAACGGATCGGAGACATTGCCCATGTCGAGATCCTTGCGGGAATCCTTGACGGATGTCTTCTCCGTTTCCTGTTTCTTGGTGAATGTCTGTTTCGTCCTCTCTGAAGGCTTCTTGGCTGGAGCAGGTTTCTTCGCGGTCGTTGGCTTCTTCGCCGCTGCGGGCTTCTTGGTGGTGACCGGCTTCGGTTTCGCCTCTGACTTCTTCTTCGCGCTTGCAGGCGACTTCCCGCCACTACTCTTCCCTGCCGTTGGCTTCTTTGCCGCGGCGGCGGCCACACTCTTCTTTTTCGCTTCTTTCTTCGTTTTTGTCTTTACGGCCATGATGCCTCCAAACTATAGTTCTATCATATGCCGAAATGTCAAGGGGGGTAGTATATCGTTTTTTCGGCTGAGGCGCAAGGGGGTGGCGAAAAAAAGTCACTTGAGGTGCAGTCTGTCGAGGACCTCCGCCAGACGCTCGCGCTTCTCCATGGCGGCGGCCAGGGGCGATGGGAAGAGCGATGGCTCCGGATCGGCACGCGTCTCGGTGAAGTCGGTAACGCCGAATCCAACAAGCCGCACAGTGCGTCTTCCGCCTTCGGGCCATTCGCGGTCGAAGAGTTCCAGCGCGAGGTGCCGGAACGTCATGTCGTCGCGTGCCGGCAGCTCGAAGCGCGCCTGGCGCGTAATGGTGTTGAACGCGCCGTCGCGGAGCTTCAGCTTCCCCGTGCGCGCCCAGCGCGTCTCACGTCTCATGCGCCGTCCTACCTCGCCCACAAGACGCAGTAGCGTCTCGCGCACTGCGGCGCGGTCTGTCTCGTCTTCGGGAAACGTATGCTCGCGCGATACGCTCTTCTCCTCCTCCTCGCAGATGACCTCCGAAAAGTCGATTCCGTTGGCATGGCGACGTATCGACTCTGCCGCAGAGTCTCCGAGTACCTTTTGCAGAAAGCGAGGATCTGCTGCCTGCAGGTCTCCGCACGTGCGGTATCCGTACTTCGCCAAGATCTCGTTCGTCTTCTTGCCTACGCCCCATAGGATCTTCACTGGCCGTGACGCGAGCCACGCCCGCACCTCGTCATCCGCGAACGGCATGACGTATAGGCCGTCCGGCTTCGCCTCCTCGCTTCCGATCTTGGCGAGCAGACGGTTCGGCGCCAGCCCCACCGAGCAGGTGAGACGGCATTTCTCCCGCACCTCAGCCCGTAGCCTTTCGCCCAGTGTGCGCGGATCGCCGAAGAGATGTACGGTCCCCGTAACGTCCAGGAACGCCTCGTCGACGGACACCCCCTCCACGAAGGGCGAATAGTGCTCCAATATCTCGAACACCTGCGCTGACACGGCCGAATACACCTTCATGCGCGGTTTCACGAAGATGCCATGCGGACACATGCTATAGGCCGTACGGCTCGGCATCGCCGAATGGACGCCGAACTTTCGCGCCTCGTAGGAGCACGTGGAGACCACCCCGCGTTCGTGCGGTCCCGCGCCGACAATGACCGGCTTGCCGCGCCACTCGGGATGGTCGCGTTGCTCCACGGCCGCGAAGAACGCGTCCATGTCCACGTGCAGTATGACTTTCTTTTCCACAGCTTCCGATCTTGCAGCCTCTCGACGCCAACAGTATACACTCTCCTAGGCGGCCAGGCAACATGGCGAATGGCGAAGGGGGGCTTGGTACTAGGCACGGCGGACCAAAAGATGGTAAAATATCCGCACTTCGTAAGGATCAATGTCATGAAGCTGTGGAAATGCAATTCTTATGCTCTTAGCAAGATTACCGTCTTTCTTGCCATGCTGTGCGCATGCGTGGCGCTAGGCGTACAGGCGGAAGCGAAAATTCGGGGTGCCGAAATCGCGAACGAAGACAAGGCGTACGGGGCGCTTCTCGAGCGGATCGTCGGGCGCATCCGGCTGTGGCCGGAACTGGCGCCGCACGAAACCGATGCGAGTCCTGGAAAGTACGTTTTTGATGAGAAAAGGAAGGTCTGGCGCAGGACAGAAGTGTCGCAACCCGAGTTGATCATCCTGAGGCCGGACAAGCCTGTGCGCGACACGCTCGTCATCGTGATGCCAGGCGGCGGCTACCAATCCCAGCACCTTGGCCACGTCTGCCGCGAGAGCCTGCCGATCCTCCAGTCTGGGCGCTGGGTGGCCGTGCTCCACTACCGAATCCCGCGCAGAAAGGGACGGAACATCTACGACGCGCCGCGCGAAGACGCGGCGAGGGCGATCAGGCACTTGCGCGCCAACGCAGCGAAGTTCGGCTGGTCGCCAGAGAAGATCGGCGCTGTCGGCTTCTCTGCCGGCGCGCATCTGGCGGCAGTCTCAGCCACGTCGTCGCAGGACGCGCTCTACGGTCGCGTCGACGCGCTGGACGACATTTCGCCGCATCTCAACTTCTCGGTACCGGTCTATCCTGCCTACGTGGCTGCCGACGGGCCCGATGGACCGAACAAGAATCGCGGCGACGGCGCGGCGATCCAGCCAGAGTTCAAGTTCGACGCGAAGACGCCGCCAATGTTCCTGGTGCATGGGGACAAGGACTACTATTCCCCGATGGGATCGGTGCTCCTCTACACTGAGTTGCACAAGCGGAAGATCCCAGCACAGCTGTTCGTCTACGCGAACGTGAGCCACGGCCTTGGCGACACGGTCAACGCGCGTGGCTGGCAGAAACGGATCGTGGACTGGATCCAGAGCATCGGATTTTGAGGCGTGGAATGATGAATGACGATTACGAGTTGATCGATTCCGGCGACGGACGAAAGTTCGAACGCTTTGGAGCCTATACGCTTGTCCGCCCATGCTCGCAGGCGATGTGGCGTCCACGCGACGTAGCGGCATGGCGGGCCGCCTCCGCCACTTTCGACCGCGAGGACGGCAACCGCTGGCATGGACGCAGCGCGCTGCCAAAGGAATGGACCATAGAGACTGCCGGTATCCGCTTCAAGCTCAGCGGAACGGACTTTGGGCATCTCGGCATCTTCCCTGAGCAGCGCGAGCAGTGGAAGTGGATCAGGGGGATGGTGAAAGGTGAAGGGGGAAAGGTGAAAGGTGAAGGTGAAGGGAAAGGTGAAGGTGAAGGGAAAGGTGAAGGTGAAGGGAAAGGTGAAGGGCGGAGAGTTAGTGTGCTGAATTTGTTCGCGTACTCGGGTGGCAGCACGATCGCGGCGGCACAAGGCGGGGCAGAGGTATGCCACCTGGACGCCGCGAAGGGGATGGTGCAGTGGGCGCGCGAGAACGCAGCCCTGAACGGCCTGCAGGACCGTCCCATCCGCTGGATAGCTGACGACGCCCACAAGTTCCTCAGGCGCGAGGTGCGGCGTGGGCGGCGGTACGACGCCGTGATCTTCGATCCGCCGACGTTCGGGCGCGGGGCGAACGGCGAGCTGTACAAGATCGAGCGAGACCTGCAGGAGACGCTGGGGCTCGTGCGGGACGTCCTCTCAGCGAAGCCGCTCTTCGTCCTTTTCTCTTCGCACACGCCAGGCCTCTCTTGCCGAGTTGCGGAGAACGTCATCCGCCAGGCGTTCCCCGCATGCCGCTCGGTCGAGTCAGGAGAGATGCTTCTTGGAGAAGATTGTCCGTCCGGTGTTTATTGTCGGGGCGTTTTTTGATAGAATATGAGCGCCATGAGGCAGATTCTAAAATCGAAGAGGATCGTACTGTTCCTTGCCACAGTCGCGTTCATGCTGTACGGATTCGGCGGCATGTTCATGCGTCTGAGGAATGTGTTCTCCGATCCGATCGAGGACATGTCGTTCGGCTGGCTGGTGCCGGTGTTCTCGCTATATGTCCTGTGGACGTCGCGGCGCGAGATCAAGGAGTCGGTCGGGAAACCGTCCATTCTCGGGCTTCTGGCATGCCTGCCGTGCATTGCAGTGGCGCTCGTCGGCACGCGCGGGCTGCAGCTGCGGCTGGAGCAGGCGGGCTTCGCGGGGCTCTGTATAGCCCTGCCCTGGGCGTTCTTCGGGTGGCGCACCGCGAAGCTATGCGTGTTTCCTGCGATCTACCTCCTATTCACCGTCCCTCTTGCAACGTTCCTTGACGCCGTGACGATACACCTGCGTCTGTTGGCGAGCGGCACTGCGTTCGCCGTGCTGAAGGGCTTTGGCGTGGAAGTGGTGCAGCATGGTACGGCCATCATCGCGCAAGGAGCGCATTCGTTCAACATCGACGTGGCGGAACCTTGCTCCGGCCTGCGCTCGCTCTTTGCGCTCATGGCGCTGACGGCGGCATACTCGTGGTACACGCAACCGACATGGATGCGGCGCATCGCACTCTTTGCCTGCGCGATTCCGTTGGCGGTGCTGGGGAACGTTGTGCGCATCCTTACGATCTGCATGTGTGCGGCATGGGGGTCGGCAGATTTCGCCATGGGATTCTACCACGACTATTCTGGATATGTGATCTTCATAGTAGCCATTTCCCTCATGGTTGCCTGTGGCGAGTTTATCAGCCGTTTCGCCGACAGCTGGAACAATTCGCACGGCATGAAGGGCGTGAAGCTTACGAAGGGAGAAAGCGAAGGAAGCGCGTTCAAGAACCTCGGATGCGTCAAGAACCTTGGTGCACCTAGAGATGCCGATGGACCGAAAGGACCTTTTGCAGCTGGGCAGGTTGCCAGGACGGAATCTGGAAGCCGCATCTGGCTGGCGTTTGCGGCCGCTTTTCTCCTCTCGCCCATCTTCGTGTTCCAGGCCATGACGCCGGTGTCGATGATCATGAGTCCGCCAGAGTTCGAGTTGCCTGCTAAGATTGCCGGGTGCCAGACGGATGGTATCCTGTTCTGCACGGACGAGCAGTGCGCCCGCTGGGTGCTCGCGTCTCGCGTGAAAGATGGGCCTAAGAAATGTCCGGCATGCGGCAGCGAGCTTTCGTCGCAATCGCTGGGGGAGAGGAAGGTGCTTCCTGCGGACACGAAAATAGTCAAGCGCATCTATCGCATGGCAGACGTGCAGTTTCTCGTCTCCGCTGTAATTGGGGGCGTGTCGAAAAGCTCGCTGCACCGTCCTGAGGTGTGCATGCCGGCGCAGGGATACGTAATGAGCAATCCGCGCTCCTTCGAGGTGGCTGGCCGTCCTTTTCGCGCAATCCACCTCTCGGGGGCGAACTCGTCGCCGAGCGTGCTGGCGTACACGTTCTTCAACCAGGCTGGCGTGAGGACAGCATCGCATACGCAACGCATACTGGTCGACACATGGGACAGGTCCGTGTACAACCGTGTTGATCGCTGGGTGATGGTTACGGTGAACGCGTCTGTCCCGATGGACAGCGCCGGATTCGACCTGATGCACGATGCCGACCGTCTTCAGCTTGAGGAGTTTCTTGCACGGTTATCGGAGGCGCTGCCATGATGGGGGTCTGGTCTAACTTTATGGCGTTTCTCGCCAAGACGTCTCCTTATTGGGGACTGTTTCTTGGATCTTTCTTCCTTTCGCTCTTCCTTACGCCCCTGTGTCGAGCTGGCGCGATACGTCTCGGCATGGTCGACCAACCATCTGCTCGGCGCATCAACAAGGTTCCGGTGCCTCGCGGAGGCGGCCTCGCCATTTTCTTCTCTCTGGCGGCAACACTGTACGTCGGAGCCGATATACTTAACCTCTTCTCTGCAGGAATGCCGTCGATCTCCGTCATGCACCGTCTCATGGCGCTTTCCGGAATGCTTTGTATTCTTGGGCTCGCCGACGACAAGTTCTCGTTGCCTCCTCTGGTCAAGCTGTGCGGGCAGGTGGCAGTTGCGCTTGGCGCGTACTTTTGGGCACATGTATCGTTCGGCTCCCACTATCCGATGCTCCCAGTGTGGCTGGACTGCCCGTTCACGGTGTTCTGGATCGTGGGTGCGATCAATGCCTTCAACCTGATCGACGGGCTCGACGGGCTCGCGACGGGGCTGGCCAGCATCGCCGCCATTGGCATGGCAGGCGCGCTGTTCTTCGGCGGACGTCCTGAATGCACGCTTGTGCACTTTGCGTTCCTCGGCGCCTGCCTCGGTTTCCTGCGCTACAACTTCAATCCCGCGTCCGTGTTTCTCGGCGACACCGGCTCTATGTTTCTCGGGTTCTGTCTGGCGACTATGCCGCTAACCGCTGGCGGGTCCCATTCTCTGTTCGTCAGCCTGGGACTGCCCATACTTGCCATGGGCGTGCCGATCTTCGACACTGCGCTCGCGATCATGAGGCGAGTGGTCAGGGCGCTACTGAGGCAGATGTCTGGCGAGAATGCCGGAAATTCGCATGTCATGGCGGCTGACACTGACCACTTGCATCATCGCATCCTGCGCCAGTTCGTCACGCAGCGCAAGGCGACACTCGCTCTTTATGGCCTCGCGACGTTCTTCATCTTGATTGGGCTTGGAGGTCTCGCTCTAAAGGGGCGCGCGGTCGCGCTTTACATCGTGGGGTTCATGGTTGCCGTCGTCGTGTTATTCCGCGACATGCGTCGCATCGAGCTATGGGACACCGGACGACTTCTCAACGCCGTCGCTCGCGAGAAGCGACAGGACGTCTCGCGCCGCCACATGCTTCGCGTGCCATTCCGGCTAGTATTGGACATGTCGGTGCTGGCAGGCGTTTGGGTTGCGTCTATGCTTGTGCTCTCCCAGCCCATCACGGAAACGGCAATGCGCAGGGGACTCGCGACATATATGATTTCCGTGTTCCTCTGTCTTGTATTCTTCAAGACCTACACGACGGTATGGAGCAGGGCGCAGCTTTCCAACTACGTGCGTCTCGTGATGGCGGTTGTCATTGGCGTAGGAATCGCCGTGGCGACGATCGAGTTTGCGCAACTGCCACATAGCCATCTCTTCATGTTCTCTTGCCTGTACGCTACGCTCGCGATTATCGGCCTTGTCGCCACGCGCGTCATGAGGGCGGTATTGCGCGACTTCTTCTACGCTCTCGACAGCGGGCACCTGGCCGACGCGGCCGGCTCCGTGCGCACGGTGGTCTACGGCGCGGGCCTGAGATACCGCGCGTTCCGCCGCGAGCTTGTGCGCTCGGTCGGATCGGACACCAACAGGCGCGTGATCGTCGGTCTTCTCGACGACGACGTGCTTCTGCGCGGACAGCACATCGGCGGAATCAAGATATTCGGCACGCTCGAGCAGGCGCCCGAGATCCTTCCGCGCCTAAAGGCTGACCTCGTGGTTGTTGCCTGCAAGATGACTCCAGAACGCCGCGAGGAAGTCAGGCGCATCCTCGCCGCCTGCGACGTCCAGGTCGTGGAATGGACGTTCGAGGAGAAGGCGTGGTAGTCACGCCTTCTCCGCAGCGCTGAATCATGAGTGCTCCCTGACGAAGCGCATCATGTCGTCGTAGCACTCGTCCAGCTCGGCCTTCTGCAGGTCGGTCAGCGACAGCTTCTCCAGGCGCCACTTGCGGTTGTCGCCGACGGCGGTGGTGCCTTCCTCTCCCTTCTTGGCCTTGAAGTACTGCCGCGAGACGGTCGTCTTGAAGAGTCCGAGCCGCTGGAAGTAGTAGAGCGAGTAGCCGCGCAAGCTGTTGGGCATGTTGCGCTGGTCGATCAGGAGGCGAAGGAGCGCGTAAGACTGAGTGAGCGTTCCCTTGGCGTCGCGCGACTCCATCTCGCGCCAGATGTGCGCGAGAAGGGGTGCGTAGGCGCAACGCTCTGTGACAAGTCCCTCCGAGCCGCAGCGGCGGCTCTGGTATAGCCATTGCCAGCCGCCCCACGCGCTGAAGACCGTGTGGATGATAGGTTTTGCCTTGTTCTCCTCGATCATGCGGTCGTTCGCGGCCGCGCCGCCGCTCTCCTCCTTGATGTAGCCGTAGATGGCTGGATGCTTCGTGGCCAGCTCGACGAGGAGCGCAACGGACGGATCGGGGCAGGTTTTGTTCACGTGGGTCTGTATGATGACGGGACGCTTCGCGACGGTGGCGAGCGCCTCGAAGTAGGCGCGCAGATCCGCCTCAGTCTTGCCGTCGTCCGGAGGGCGCGAGATCATGGCGACGTTCGCGCGCGGATACTTGGCGGCGACCTCCTCTATGGCCTTCGCCTCGCGCAGCATCGTCTCGCGCGTGCCGTTGCAGCCGAAAGTCATCATGGCGGACTTGCCCTGCATGGCATTGGCGCACGCCTCGTAGCCTTTGACCTTCTCCTCGAAGGTGAGCAGGTCCACGGCGTCGTTCGACTGGCACCAGATGACGCCGGGGCAGCCGTTGTCGGAGACCCATGCGACTGCCTTGCCGAGGGATTCGTAGTCGACTGAACCGTCCTCGTTGAACGGCGTGGACATGATCGGGAACGGTCCGCGCATGCGCGGGTCTCCGCCGCCAGGGGCCTTCGCGACGGCGGTTGTGGCGCGCGACTGGCGCGCGGTGGTGCATCCTGCAAGGGCCGCGCCTGCGGCGCTAAGCGCGAGAAACTGTCTTCTGTTCATGCTTATCCTTCTTTTGCGGTGAAACGACTGAACCATTCTAGCATAGCGCCGTTCCGTTGGCAACGAGGCACTTGATGCGCTTGCAGCGATATTCGCGCGAAGGTTGGAAGTCCCTCCGCCAGAAATATGGTATAATTAGGTTCGCTGAAAGGACAGCATAAGAATGAAATACGACAAAAACCATGCGTTGCTCGAGACGAGCATTCCTGGGCTGCCGCCTCCCTCGAGCGGCAAGGTGCGCGATGTCTTCGACCTCGGCGACAAGCTGCTTATGGTGGTAACGGACCGCATCAGCGCGTTCGATGTGATCCTCCCCGGCGGCATTCCGGACAAGGGTAAGGTCCTCAACCAGCTATCCCTGTTCTGGATGGAGTTCCTGGGCGTGCCGAACCATCTCGTGACAGCTGACGTGGCCGAGTATCCAGCTTTCCTCAAGTCCGTCGCAGACGACCTGCGCGGACGCTCGATGCTGGTGAAGAAGGTGGACATGGTCCCGTTCGAGTGCATCGTGCGCGGCTACCTCACGGGTTCTGGCTGGAAAGAGTACCAGCGGTCGCAGACCGTTAACGGCCAGCCGCTTCGCATGGGCTACCAGAACGCCTCCAAGCTCGACGAGGTCCTCTTCACGCCGACCACAAAGGCGGCGATCGGCGACCACGACGAGGCGATCACCGTGGAGGAGATGGCGCGCGAGACCGGCGCAGAGTTGGCAAACGCCCTCAAGGACGCGTCAATATCCTGCTACACGAAGGCGGCGGATTACGCCGCCGGTCACGGCATCATCATCGCGGACACGAAATTCGAGTTCGGCCGCGCCGCGGATGGTTCGCTGATCCTGGCGGACGAGGTGCTCACGCCAGACTCGTCGCGCTTCTGGCCGCAGAAGTCCTACGCGGTAGGCAAGAACCCGCCGTCGCTCGACAAGCAGTTCGTGCGCGACTGGCTGGACGAAATCGGCTTCAATCGCCAGCCACCCGCCCCTGAGCTGCCGGACGAGGTTGTCCGCAAGACACACGAGATATACGTCAAGGCATACGAGGAGCTTAGTGGAAAGAAGCTGGTCTAGGGAGGCGAGCGAAGCGCTGGACGCGTATCCGTGGACTTCGGCGGCCGAGAAGGCGAAAGCTCGTGCGGAGGCCGAGCTGGTGTCGTTCGGGGCGGAGGTTGAGTGCGACGACCTGCCGCTTCGCGTGCGCCGCTGGCTCAAGCGCCAGGCGCGTCCCAGGTACGTATGGCGCGGCGAGAGTTTGAAGGTGGCCACTGCGGCGTTCGAGGCGGACCTGCTCTCGCAGGCGCTTGCGGCGAACGGAGGCAGCGTTGCGGCGACGGCGAGGGCGCTCGGATCAACTCCTCGCATCGTCGCCTACAAGGCCAGGAAATACGGTTTAAAAAAATCAACAACACACAAAGGAGCAAACAGAAATGGGAATCTTTGACCAGGTAAAGCAGGCGATGCAGATGCGTAGCCAGGCGAAGCGGCTTCAGGCCGAGATCGAGAAGATCCAGTGCGAATACTCGAACGGCGGCATCACTGTGACGGCTCGCGGCGACTTCACGATCTCATCGATCAAGATCGCACCGGAGACTTGGAGTGAAGTCGCGTCCGGCAAGACCGAGCGTTTCGAGACGATGCTATTCAATGTCGTCAACGGCGCCCTCAAGAGCGTCAAGAAGACAACGCAGGAACAGATGGCGAAACTGATGCAGGACGGCGGCATGAGCGGCCTGTTCGGCAAGTAAAAGGCCGTGCTCGCGCCACTTGACACGCTAGTCGGCACGCTTTCTCGCCTGCCAGGACTCGGTCGCCGCAGCGCAGGAAGGGCGGCGCTTGCGCTCTTGCGCGAACCTGAACGCCTCCTCGATCCGCTTGTCCTCGCGTTGCGCGAGGCGCGTGCGGAGGTTACGTGCTGCTCGCGGTGTGGCGCGTTCACGGTTCGTTCCAAGAATCCGTGCGCTTTCTGCTCTGACGCCACGCGTGACGGCACGGCCGTCTGCGTGGTGGAGGAGCCTGCGGACCTGCTGACAATCGAATCCTCTGGCGCGTTTCGAGGCCGCTACCACGTGCTGGGCGGCAAGCTTTCGCCCGTTCGCCATCTTGGTCCGGAACGCCTGCGAATCGCGGAGCTCAAGGACCGCGTCGCGCGCGAAGGCTTCACCGAGATACTGCTGGCGCTCTCCACCGACATGGAAGGGGATGCCACTGCCGGATACCTTGCTGAAGTCCTGCGCGAATGGCCGTCTGCAGATGCGCCGGTGCGCCTCACGCGTCTCGCCTTTGGCCTGCCTGCCGATTCTGGCGTTTCATATTCCGACCCTCTCACGCTACGCCGCGCGATCGTGCACCGCTGTTCGGTCACGTGACCCTAGCGGGCGCGGAAGGTGCCAGGCGTGTAGCCGAATGCCGCCTTGACCGCGCGCGAGAAGTGGCTCGCGTTGCAGAAGCCGCAGCGCTCGGCAATCGTCGCGACTGGAAGCGCCGTGTTGGAGAGCAGGCTTATGCCCTCTGAGAGACGTATGCGCCGGATCTCATCGCGGAATGTGTGCCCCAAATGCCGCAAGGCCTTCATCTCGATGGTTCGGACCGATATGCCGAGCGCATCGGCCATGGCGGATATCTGCACGGATTCGCCGATGTGTGCACGCACGTAGGCGACGGCGCGTGCGAGGATGGGATCCTCTATCGCGAATGCGTCTGTTGATCTTCGCGTCACGATACGCGGGTAGGCGATGTCCACGAGCGGCTCCACGGAACGCCCGTGAAGGAGGTTGTCAAGGATGTGCGCACAGAGGCGGCCCGTGTTCTCGCCGTCGAGGGCGATCGAGGATAGGGGAGGTGTCGTAGTTTCGCAGAGAACGGCGTCGTCGTCCGTGGAGAGGACGGACACGCCCTCCGGCACGCGTATGCCGGCGTCCATGCACGCGGCGAGAATCTGCTGTCCGCGCATGTCCTTTACGGTGTAGAGGGCCGTGGAGTTGGGAAGGGCGGCAAGCCAGGCGCCGAGTCGAGGAGCCTCGATGGCGAAGTCGGCCACCTCCTCAGGCGACGGGTCGGGATATACTGCGCAGGGGAGACCTTCCTTCGCGAGACGCGCCGTGAAGCCTTCGCGCCTACCGTCTGACCAGTCTGCCGCGCGCACGGCGCCCACGAACGCAAAAGAGCGATACCCGCGCGCTAGGAAATATTCGGCGGCGAGCCGGCCGAGGTTGTGGTGGTCGCGGCGGACGAACACGCAACCCTTGGGAGGTCGGCGCTTGCTCTGCGGAGGATTGATGAAGACAGCTGGCCGCTTGAGCGCGGCCAGGCGAGAGATCAGCTCTGGGTGCGCCGAGAGCGCGATTACACCGGAGCATTTCCAGTCCGCAATCCGGCGGAGCCCCTGCCCGGCTATGTCGCCGGTGTTCAGGTGGAACATCCACGGGCCGTGGTCGCGGGCGTATGCGAGCACGCCCTCAAGTATGCGCCGCTGCGTGAAGTTCGCAGTCGGGAGCGTCACGAGTATCTTCGGAATCGATGACATGCGCATAGTGTACCATAATGACGGCGTGTCAGATCGCGTTACATGATCGGGCGGCAATGTGATATAATTGTGGGCGCCATGAAGATGCTGTCGTTCATATGCCTTGCGGCGGGACTCGCCGCGCAGGCCGTGCCTGTCACGAACCTGTCCTGGTCGCTTTCGCGCTTTGCGCGGATCGAGGGCAATTTCCTGGTTGTCGACGTGCCGCCAGAGAAGGCCCGCGAGGGCGGTCGCGGCGTGGCGTACGTGGACCTGTCCAAGTTCGACGGCAAGTGCATCAAGGCCGAGATCGTGGCGAGAGGCGAGAACATCAGCAAGCCACGCGACTCCTGGAACGGACTCAAGTTCATGTTCCATTACAAAGATTCAGAGTCTGGAATCGATTACTGGCCGAACACGAGATCACGCCTCGGCAGCTTCCCGACGCAGACGATAACTGTCTCCGACTCGCGTCACGGAAGGAAGGCGGGCCGCGCAGAGCTGTCGCTTGGCCTGCAGGATTCCAGCGGCAAGGTCGTGTTCGACCTTTCGACGCTGCGGATCGACCAGGAGGCGGATCTCTATCCGATCACGAACCAGAGCTATCGCGTCTCTTATCCGGACCGCGTGCGCAACCGTCCCGTGCTGCGCGGCGTGATGCTGCCGGGAGGCCCGTGCAAGGAGGACGACTTCCGCACGCTCCGCGAATGGGGGGCGACGCTCGCGCGCTACCAGATGACGCGCAACTTCGCCGCCATCGGCAAGGACCGCGATATCGCCGAGTACGACCGCTGGCTGGACGGAAAGCTCGACCACCTAGAGCGCGACGTGCTCCCGTGGGCTGCAAAGTACGGAATCAAGATCGTCGTGGACCTGCACTGCCCGCCCGGCGGGCGCGATCCCGACAAGGACTGGACGATGTACCACGATGCGAAGTACGCAGACCACTTCGTCGCGTGCTGGCGGCGGATCGCAACGCGCTTCAGGTGCAGGCCCGAGATCTACGGCTTCGACCTCATCAACGAACCGGCGCAGACGCGACGCGCGGTCTGCGACTACTGGACGCTACAGAAGCGCGCCGCGGAGGCCGTGCGCGCGATCGATCCGGAGACGACGATAATAATCGAATCGAACGGCTGGGACTCCGCAGACACGTTCAGCTATCTCTCTCCGCTCGCGATGGACAACGTGATCTACCAGGTGCACATGTACCAGCCTGGCGAGTACACGCACCAGGGTGTCCACCGCGCCGACGACAACTATCCGAAGTTCGCTTATCCGAACGCGGAGAAGGGCTGGAACCGCGACTTCATCCGCAAGCGGCTCGCGCCCGTGCGCGCGTTCGAGAAACGCCACAACGCGAAGATCTACGTTGGCGAGTTCAGCGCGATCACATGGGCAGAGGGGGCGGGCCAGTACATCGCGGACTGCATATCGCTGTTCGAGGAATACGGCTGGGACTGGACCTACCACGCATTCCGCGAATGGCAGGGTTGGAGCGTGGAACACGAGGTGGACGGTAAGCGCGGCAAGTACAAGCCGTCTGCCGACAACCCGCGCCGCAGGGCGCTTCTCGAGGGCTTCGCGCGCTGAAATCACGGGAGGACGTTTCGAAATGGATGGAGCGGACATCAAGGCTGTGGTGGTGCTGAGCGGAGGACAGGATTCCGCTACGTGCCTCGCGCTCGCGGTGCGGAAGCACGGCGCAGGCCACGTGGTGGCGATAACGTTCCGCTACGGCCAACGCCACGCGCTTGAGACTAAGTTCGCGCGCGGACTCTCGCGCCACTTCGGCATCGCGAGCCACAAGGTGGTGTCTCTCGGCTTCTACCGCCAGCTCACCACCAACGCGCTCATGGATCCCGCGCAGAAGATAGAGCGTCGGAAGGGGAGCGCCTGCCCTACCACGGTGGTCGAAGGACGCAACGCCTTCTTCCTGCTGGCGGCGGCGGTTTGGGCGAAGTCGCTCGGGGCCAAGGAGATATACACTGGGGTGTCGGAGGCCGACTACTCCGGCTATCCGGACTGCCGCGCCGCGTTCATCCGCGCACAGCAGCGCATGCTGCGACTTGCTCTAGAGTGGCCCGTGCGGATAGTCACGCCTTTCATCCGCATGACAAAGGCCGAGGAGTGGGCGCTCGCGGACCGGCTAGGCATATTCGAACTCGTGCGCGACCGCACGCTCACCTGCTACAACGGCATCCCGGGCGCGGGCTGCGGCAAGTGCCCGGCCTGCCGGCTGCGCAACAACGGACTCAAGGAGTACAATGCTCACCGTCACGAAAAGCATAAAGTTTGACGCGGCGCACGTCCTGACGAACCATCAGGGGCTCTGCAAGAACCTCCACGGACACACGTACCGCGTGGAGGTGTCGGTCACTCAGCCGCCGGAATCCACTGCGGACATGGTGATCGACTTCAAGGACCTGAAGCATATATGCGAGGAGACGATCATCGCGCGCTTCGACCACGCGTTCATATACGACAGCACTTCGGAGGGGGAGAGCGAGATAGCGGCCGTCGTCACGAAGCACGGCATGCGCGCCGTGGCGCTTCCGTTCCGGTCGACGGCCGAGAACCTCGCGCGGCACTTCTACGAGCAGCTTTCCACCAGCGTGCCCGGCCTCAGCGCCGTGCGCGTCTGGGAAACACCTGATTCATGTGCGGAGTACAAGAAATGAGCGTATACCACCTGCGTTCCATATTTTCGTCGTTGCAGGGCGAAGGCCGAAATTCTGGCCGCCCCGCCACGTTCGTGCGTTTCGCCACCTGCAACCTGAACTGCAAATGGTGTGACGCGCACAAGTCCGAACGCCTTGCGCTGACCGTCACGGAAGTGATGAAGGAAGTCGAGAAGCGAAACAACCGCTCTGTCGTTATCACGGGCGGAGAGCCGACTATCCAGCATGGCCTGACCGACCTCGTGCGAGCGCTGAAGGGTTCTGGATACTGGGTGGCCCTGGAGACGAACGGCGTCAACAGGCCGCACCATCCCGAGTTGTTCGACTACATCTCGGTATCTCCGAAGAGCGAATACTCCGCTCGCTACTCTGACGAGCGCATGCTCCACCAGGCTAACGAGGTGCGCATAGTGGCGGTGACGGACGAGATCTCCGCCTTCTGCCGCAACATGCGCGAGCGCATCACGGCGACGGACTACTACATCTCGCCGCTGGAACAGGACGGCAAGATACACTACCGCCGCGCGCTCAACCTGCTGGTGAAGCTGAACAAGCTCACGCCTGGCATCACGCCTCCGTGGTCACTGTCGATCCAGATGCACAAGGTCCTCGGCATCCGCTGACGGCGGTGTCGTGTAGTTTTCAAAACAGGACTGTCGTAGTTTTCAAAACAGGACAATACCGACAATTGCGACCCCCTTGATTTTATTGGGTTTTGTTGCGGAGC
>CACXPT010000007.1 GCA_902769585.1 uncultured bacterium | reverse complement strand
GAAGCGTGACGCCGCGAAGCGACTTCACCGTTTCCACCACAAGGGAGGTCTTGCCCATCCGCCTCGGCCCCTGTACCACGACGTTCTGGCCGCTTTTGACAAGTTCGGACAGTTGCCGCTGAAGCTCGGGACGGCGGCAATAGTTCTCTCCGGCAACGACGCAACCATATTTGAACGGATTCATCTTTTTTCTCCTTCGCCGCATATTATACCAAATGGAATAACGCCATGTGGTATAAAAAGTATTTTTTGAAGTGATTTGTCCTGCTCGTTCGAATGGTGGCGAGTGGAAGGCGGTTGAAGGGGCGACGGCTCGCCGGGGACGGCTCGCCCCACCCTGCATTTCACTTGCCGATTACGTGCCGCCGCCATGGCTGCGCGAAATTTGATATACTATTGGCATGAAAACACCGCTTTTTGTTGCCGTCCTTGTTCTTGGGGCGCAGTTCGTCCATTCGCAGGCCGCCCAGGTGAGCCTGCCAGACCTCTTCGGCGACCATGCGATCGTGCAGCGCGCGAAGGACACGGCCGTGTGGGGCAAGGCAGATCCTGGCGAGACGGTTACGGTGACGCTCGCGGGCGTCTCTGCGACCGCGAAGGCCGGAAATGATGGCTGGTGGCTGGCCCGTCTAGACACGTCGAAGCTGGGCGACGGTCCGTTCGAACTTACTGCAAGCGCCGCCTCCGGCTCGGTCAATTCCACGGACATCCTCGTGGGCGAGGTGTGGCTGGCCGGCGGACAGAGCAACATGGAGTTCTCCATGAAGAGCTTCGGCGGGGTCGTCGGCTACGAGAAGCGCGCGGCTGCGTGCAAGGGCCGTCCGATCCGCATGTTCAAGATGACGCACCGCTCGGAGGGCGCACCTATCAAGGGTGACGCCAAAGGCATTTGGCGCGTAATCTCGCCGGCGACGCTCGGTTCCGTGACGGCGGTGGGCTACATGTTCATCGATACTCTCCAGAAGCAGATCGGCGGGGCGGCGGGCGTTGTGGACATCTCATGGAGCGGCACGCGCTGCTGGGCGTGGATGCCGATCGAGACGATCGACGCGCACGAGGAGCTTAAGGCGGAGCGCCTGCGTCAGGAGGCGCTGATCGCGAAGGGCGAGGGCAAGCAGGTGCGCAAGCCTGTCCTCCGCTGCTGGAACAACATGTTCTTCCCCGTCTCGAAGATGACGTGCCGGGGCATAATCTGGTACCAGGGCTGCTGCGACTCCGGTCATCGCGACAGCCTCCACCTCTACCCGAAGTGGCTTTCGTACATGGTGGCGGACATGCGGCGCGAGATGGGGAAACCGAACCTGCCGTTCCTCTACTGCCAGCTCGCCGGATGGCAGCACATGCCGAAGTCGCCCGACGCGAACCCAGGCCCCGCAAACCTCCGCGAGGCGCAGCGGCGCGCGCAGAAGCTGATACCGAACAGCGCGATGGCGGTGATCCTCGACAACAGCGAGCACGAGATACATGGCCGCTTCAAGGAGCCGGCGGGCGACCGCCTGGCGGCGCTGGCGCTGAACCGCGTCTACGGGAAAAAGGACGTCGTCTGCAAGTCGCCCGACTTTGCGGAGGCGACGTTCGGCCCGGCGTCTGCCGATGTCCGCTTTGAGATCGAGGGTTCGCCGCTCGCTGCTCAGCCCCTGCGGACGTCGTTCACGTGGAACGTGCATTCCAACGACGTCATCCGCATCGAGCGGCGCTCGTCGCCCGCGAGCCAGCTGGAAGGCTTCACCATCCAGGACGCCGCCGGCAAGTGGCACTGGGCCGACGCGCGCATCACTGGCCGCGACACCGTGAAGGTGTGGGCGGACGGCGTATCGAACCCCAAGGCCGTGCGCTACAACTGGGGCATGCAGGGCCCCGGCAACCTCTACAACGCCGCTGGCCTGCCCGCCTCGTGCTTCACTACCGAACCATAAGTAAGGAGACCGATGTCTATGAAATCCGTTGGCGCTTTCGCTCTTTCATGTTTGCTGTTGGCCGGTGTGGCGCAATCTGCCGTCGCCTCATCAGGCGAATCGGAGGGTTCGCAGGAGATACTGCTGCGGCTTAGGCAGTCCGTTCTGGACAATTGGGACAAGCTGTCGAAATGGTCGATGAAGACCGTTGCGCTCCATTCGGAGATGGAAAGTCTTCCAGACGACTCCTGGTTCTTCTCCGACAAGAAGTCACAGCGCAAGCTCATCCGGGAGAAGCTGATGGACATCCGGAAGCTGCTGCTCTCGACGGACGCCCAGAAGATCATGGAACGGATTGACGACATCGACGAGGACATTGCAGATGTCGACGAGGACATCCGCGACAAGAACGAGCAGCGCGTGCTGCGTCCTGACAGTCGCGAGAAGGTTGACGCCGATCTGGCGCAGCTGCGCGAGAAGCGGAAAGGACTTGTGGCGCAGCGCGAGGCGGCGGCAAAGGTTGTCCTGAAAGAACTGGACGCCATTGGCCTGCGGCTGTCCGGACGAGCAGCCGAGCAGTGTCTTTTCACGGCCAACGTGGGGGACCTTGTAGACAACATAATCGTCGCGAAGAACATCGGCGTGGTGGTCGAGAAGCTGCGGGAACTCCTCTCGACCGGCGATGTCACCGCTGCCAAAAGGTATTTCGGAATGTACGTCGTGATGGTCGAGGTCCAGAAGGCGTGCTTTGACGAATATCTCGACAAGAGCAGGAATGGCGAATGGCGCAAGCGGCTCGCCAAGATCGGCAGCGACGCGACCTCCGCTCGCCAGAACGCCCTGGATGCGGCCCAGGACTCGTCATTCACCGAACAGCAGCGGGCGGTGTTTCGCCGGAATGCGGAGGTGAACGTATCGACGATCCGGGCTGTGGCGGCATACGAGAAGATTCTTGATTCCCACGAGGCCATCATACAGGCCAAGGCCGACGAGGCAGGGAGGATGTTGCGCGTGGCGGAGAACTCGTACCAGACGGTGTCTCTTGCCGAAGACTTCCTCGCGCTTGTAAAGTCGAACCAGGACACGTTCGACGCGCTGCTTCAGCTCCAGCTGCCGCCCATCGAGATTTTCGACGACACGTCGCTCCAGGCCGAGTTCACTGCCATTACGAAGAAGCTAAAGGAATAAGAAGGGCGAAATGACTCAGCCGTTTCAAGTCGTGCGTATAGGTTTGCTGGTTGTCTGGGGGGCGTTGGTCGCGTCTGCGGCGAGGACGCCCGAGCCGCGCGACCTGCCGGAGTCGGCAGAGGGGACGTTCGTGCAGCGGAAGGTGCTAGCCGACGTGGAGGTGACGCTCGTCTCTAAGGGGACGTTCCGCTTCGCGCGCGACCGGTTCTTCGAGTGGAACACGCGCGAACCTGTGCCGTCCACCTTCCTTGCCACGCTGTTCTCCATCCGCGAGATGAAGGATTTCGTGAAGAAGGTGCAGGCCCATCCCGCGACGGGCTTCCCTACGCGCGTGGACGTGTCGTTCACCAATGGAGACCGCCTTGAGATCGAGATGGTTCGCGACAGGTAGGGCCGTCCTGATAGGCTTGGCAGTAGCCGCGGCGGCCGTGCTGGCGCTGCGTGTGCGCCACGGCGTGGAGACGGATCTCTACGCGCTTGCGGACACGCGGCACGGCGGCATCCTGCGCGAGCTCGCCGACGGAATGGCAGGCCAGGGTCGCGTGCTGCTGGAAGGGGACGATTTCGGAAAGCTGAAGGAATCGGCTGAGGCTATCCGTGCGCGCTTTCGCCAGCCGGTAGGCGACTTCAAGGAGACGCTGAAGTTCCTTGCCGAGCACCGTGCTGGGCTGCTTTCCCCTGAGACGCGCGAACTGCTGCAGGCGGGCAGGTACAAAGACGTGTCGGATGCGGCTATCGCACGCCTGTACGGTTTCGTGCCGCCGCTCGTCTCCGTGAAGGAGGACCCGTTCCTGCTTGCCACGGACTACATGCTCTCTATGCAGACGCGTCGGACGGCAGGATGGACGCTCCGCGAAGGCCAGCTTTCCCGTGAGACGAACGGTATCCATCAGGTTCTCCTCACGCTCGACCTGTCCGCCGCCAGCCCCAGTGCCATAACCGCTTTCCTTGAGATAGTCGCAAAGCCCCGACATTCCGGTAGGGTCGGCGTTCCATCGCCGACCGTCGCCGCGGACGGCGGTGGAACGCCGTCCCTACCGGGGGACGCGGACGGCGGTGGAACGCCGTCCCTACCGGGTTCTTCCCTTGAAACAAGCACCAAGCACCAAGCACCAAGCACCAAGCACCAAACATGGTGCGGCGGGCCTCCGTTCCACGCGGCGCGCGCGACGGCGAACGCGACGCGCGAGATCAACATCCTGTCCGCCGTGTCGCTTGCGCTCGTGCTACTCTTCGGCTGGCTGCTTTTCCGCTCGTTCCGCTTTGTGCTGCCGCTTGTGGCGACGCTGGGAGTGGCGTTCATGGTGGCGGCGGCCGTGCTGTTCGCCGCGTTTCCTCGTCCGCACGTGCTGACGTTCGTGTTCGGAACGTCGCTCATCGGCCTCGCGGTGGACTACGCGTACCACGTGCGTGCGGCGGGCGACGCGCGGAGCGTGCTGCGACCGTTGGCGCTCTCGCTCCTGACGACAGAGGCGTGCTTCGCGCCGTTGTTCTTCTCCGTGGTGCCAGTCCTGCGGCAGATGGCGCTATTCACGGGCACAGGATTACTGGCGGCGTTCGCATGGGCGGTGGCGTGGGGTAGCGCGCGGGCGGACGCGCAGGAGCGCGTCCCTCCCGGTGCGGACGCGCAGGAGCGCGTCCCTCCCGTGCTTCGAATATTGATTGTAATCATTGCCGCATGCGGGCTGTACCGCGTGCGCGTGTCGTCGGATCCGGCGAGCTTCTACACGCCAGACCGCTATCTGGCCGAGAGCGAGAAGCGGCTTGCGGCATGCAATCCCGAGAAGTCGGGGCGGTTCGTGTTCGTGCGCGGACGGAACGTCCAGGAGGCGCTGGAACGCGAGGAGGCGGCTGGCATACCCGGACTCTCCGCGCTCATCCCGTCGCTCGCGCGTCAGCGCGAGAACGTGGCTCTCGTGTCGAAGCTCCACGCTGCAGAGGGAAAGGCCTACATGGCGAAGACTGGTTTGCGCGTTGTGCCGACGAAGGAAGGTGCTTTGCTTGATCCTGACAGCATCGGCGATCCGTATCTCGCGCAGATGGTGCGGTCGATGGTCGTGAAGGGGGGCATAGTGTCGCCGTGTCCCGATGGGTTCTCGTCGGACGATCCGAATATCGTTATCCTTGAGCCCAAGAGGGCAATTGAGGACATGTTCGCGACATTCTCGTCGGCCACCATGAAACTTCTGGCGTGGTCGTTGGCCGTGCTGGCGGCATTGCTCATGGTCATCTTCCGGCGGCGGTCGTTCGGCTATGTGGCGTCGCTAGCGGCCACGTTCGCGGCGACGGCCGGGATGCTCGGGTGGCTGGGCGTGCCGGTGACCTTCTTCACGCTGCTGTGCTTCTTCGCCGTGGCAGGTCTCGGGCTCGACTACGCGATCTTCACGCGCAGCTCCGCCGCTCAGCGCGTGCGGCAAGTGGTGTTCTTCGCGTTCCTCACGTCGTTCGCCGGACTGGGGATGTTGTCGTTTACGGACTTCGCGGTGACGCGCGCGATGGGCTTGACGTTCGCGTGCGGGCTGTTTTTCGCGTGGCTATGCGCAGGCCTGTTTGCCGGCGGGAATGGAGTAGGACAAAAGACGAAGGACGAAAGACAAACGGAATCGCACGAAGCACCAAGCACGAAGCACCAAGCACGAAGCACGAAGCACCAAGCACGAAGCACCAAGCACCAAGCACCAGCCTGGCACCAGCAGCGCGAGCAGAGCGCTGGCCGCTGGCGGATGCTCTTCATGTGGTACATGTACGTCTGGTTCGGCAAGTCGTTCCAGAAGATACTGTGCATACCTGTGATGGCGTTCATCTATCCTTTCGCGCGTCCCGCGCGAGAGTCGCTCCGCGAGTTCTACAAGGTCCTTAAGGAGTTTAAGGTCTTTAAGGACGTTAAGGACTTTAAAGACCTTAAGACCGGCGAACCTTCAAGCACCAAGCACCAAGCATCAAGCACCAAGCACCACCCTTCACCCTTCACCCTTCACCTTTCACCTTTCACCGTCTTCTCCCATCTTCTCGGCTTCGCCTGGTCATTGGCCGACAAGACGGACGCGTGCACTCTGCGCAAGAACCTGCCTAAGATGTCCGTGCGTGACGATGTCGGCTGGCGTGCGTTCGACGGCCTAGTCCGTGCTGGGAAGGGAGCCTTCCTCATCTCCACCCACCTCGGCACTATCGAGGTCTTCCCCGCTTTGGAGGTGAAAGGTGAAAGTCGAAAGGTGAAAGATGATGTAGGGCATAATCACCCTTCACCTTTCACCCTTCACCTTTCACCTTCTTCTTCACCTTTCACCTTTCACCATTCACCTTTCGTGCACGCCTTCCAGCAGATGGGCCATGATGCGGTTTTCACAGAAGTGTTCTCGCGGCATCTCGACTCGTCGCGTCTAGCGCTTCATCCCGTGGAGGAGATCGGCGTGGAGACTGCTGTGCGGATGCAGGAGGCGATCGGACGCGGCGAACTGGTGCTGATGGCTGGCGATCGCGTTTCGGCCGGTTCGGAGCGCGTGCTGCGACACAATTTCCTGGGGCGGCCGTGCGTCTGGCCAAAGGGCGTGTTTGTGTTCGCGAAGCTGATGGAAGCCCCCATCTTCTTCGTCACGTGTGTCCGCACGGGGTGGAATGCCTACGAGGTGCATGTGCGTGAGTTCGTGCCGTCCGGCGAGCCGTTGCTGCCGTCTCTGCTCGACGCCTACGTGCGCTTTCTGGAGGAGGAGACGCTGGCGCATCCCGAGCAGTGGTACCAGTTCTATCGTTTCTTCGAGGACACCACAAGGTAAGTTCCATCTCGCAACGGCAATCGTTTTTGATATAATTCAAATCAAATCTCACCTAGGATAATGACGTGAAGAAGAATGTGATATCGACATGCTGCGTTATGTTCTCGGCTGTTACGCTCTGCGCAGCCGTGCCGCAGCTCAAGGGATCGGCGGAAGCTGCCGGATCCATGGGGTTGACAGTCAGGACGCCGACGGGTTCGCAGATGGTACAGGCGCTGACGCCGAAGGCCCAGCAGTGGCGTTTTCGGCGAGGGGGCGAGAATTGGACCGAGACGCATTACGATGTACGCGAGATATGGTTGGGCCACGAGCGCGGTGCAGAGTGGAAGGATCGCAGGGGAAACAGGCTCGTGCTCGCAAAGCCCACGGCGTTCTGTCCTGCGCTTGACAAGGAACACGCCAAGAAGGAGGACATCGTAGCCGCGATGGACGAGAGCGCCGAGGCGTTCAAGGAGCCGACGGACGAGACGTTGGCGCGGTGGGCAGGCGAGTTCAGCGGGAAGGACCTCGGGAGCAGCGCACTCGCTCCGGACGATGTGTCTCCACTTGCGTCCGTCCGGCTGGTGGACCTTGGCTCCGATTCACGATGCGCCGCGCTTTTCAAGGTCGCTTCCGGTTCGTGGTACTACGTGCAGTTCGACCTCGCCCAGGCGGTGAAGCCGAAAGAGCGGGAGACCTTGTTGCGGCAGTTCCTCAAGAGCGTAGGCGTTGACAAGACGAAACCCGCTGGCGGCGGCATCGTCATGGAGGGGCGTTGGATGACGGTTGACGTGCCGGGCTATCGCTTCAAGACGGACCTTTCGCGCTCGCAGGGGCTGGCGTTCATCAAGAACGCGGGGCGCCTCATGGAAGCGATGCAGGCGGCATACAGGCGGTATGTGCCGCCGCAGAAGGACCTGGGCGTATCCACCGTGCGCGTGTTTGCCACGCGAGAGGGCTACAACGAGTACATGAAGGGGGCGACGGGCGAGTCTGGTGATCGTTCGATTGGACTTTGGAGCCCGTCGCATGAGGAGCTTCTGATCCTCGACATGGGGAACTCGGCGCGCAACGAAACGCTGAAGACGATGCGCCACGAGGCGTTCCACCAGTACCTGTTCTATGCCACGGGCAACGGTCGCCACGCGACGTGGTTCAACGAAGGGCATGCCTGCTTCTTCGAGAACATATCCTATGACGCGAAGAAGAACTCCGTGCGCATCTGGGACGATCCGAAAGACCGGCGACCCGCGGCTGTGGCCAGGGACCCCGAACGGTATGCCCGGCTGGTGAAGGAGATCCTGTTCCTCTCCCACGAGGAGTTCTACGAGGGTACGCTCCAGGAGGTGAACGACAGGTACGCGGCGGCGTGGGCGGTGGTCTATTTCCTCGAGAAGGGCGCGCCGTCGTTCAAGGAATTCTCCGGTTATTCGGGCGTGTTGCCCGCCTACCTTGCGGCAGTGAAGGACGGCAAATCCGCCCAGGAGGCGACGCGGATCGCGTGGGAGGGCGTGGCCCAGCGCAACTTCGTGGGCGATTTCGTCAAGTTCTGGAACAAGCGGAACGCCGCTCGGCGATATGAGCCGTAGTTATGGTATAATTCATCCGCTTCATTTCACAAGGAATGCCAATCATGAAGAAAATACTGCTGCCTATCTGCTGCGTGGCGCTTACGGCGCCCGCAATTGAATTGTCCGCCTGGCGCGGCGAAACCGTGTCGGCCTGGGTGCCTCAGGGCGAGAAGATCGCGTTCGGCGCGTCTGGGAAAAACGGCGCGTCTTTCTCCAGGAAAGATGCCGCGCCGAAGGGCATCCACGTGAAAACGGGCGTGGCGCGGGACGTGCAGTTCGTCACGAAGGTGGGCGCGTTCGACTACGCTTCCGTGCCGGACCGCGTGGTGTGGGGGCGTGGCGCACTCGGTTCCGATGTGAAACGTGTCGTCTCCGTTAAGGTCGACGCGGACGCCAAGCCCGGCACGTACGAGTTCGGCGACCTGAAGGTGCGCGTGGTGGATCGCGTGCTGCCGCCCGCGAAGGAGTGGAAGTACTACCTCGACCTCTGGCAGCATCCGTGGGCCGTTGCGCGCGCGGCGGGCGTGGAGCCGTTCTCCGCCGCGCACTACGCGAAGATGGAACCTCTCTGGAAGATGCTCGCCGCCGCCGGGCAGAAGACGCTCACCGTCTCGCTCGTGGATCTGCCGTGGAACCACCAGTGCTACGACGGCTACCGTCCGATGATCGAGACGGTGCGCCACGCCGACGGCACCTGGTCGCACGACTTCAAGCTCTTCGACAACTACGTCCTTTTCGGCCGCTATTGCGGACTTGGTCCGCACATCGCCTGCTACACGATGTGCCCGTGGGGCTACAAGGTCAGCTGGCTCGACGAGGACGGCAAGATGCACAAGGCCGAGGCGAAGCCGGGCACGGAGTTCTTCAAGGAGTACTGGGGTGCTTTCCTCACTGACTTCGCAAAGCATCTGAAGCGCAACGGCTGGTTCAAGGACACCTACATCTCGCTCGATGAGCGCTCGCCCGAAGACCTGCGCAACACTGTCGCGTTCATGCAGGAGAAGGCGCCTGGCCTCAAGATCGCCATGGCCGGCAACCGCAAGCCGTCCGAGTTCAATGGCATCGCGATCGACAGCTACTCGCAGTCGCTCGGCCACGTCAACCCCGACTTCCTCGCCGAGGTGCCGCAGCGCCAGAAGGAGGGCAAGGTGACCACCTACTACATCTGCTGCGGCCCCGCCAAGCCCAACACGTTCATGGACTCGGAGCTCGACGAGGCGTTCTGGTGCGGGTTCTATCCGGCGGCGTGCGGACTCGACGGACTCCTCCGCTGGGCGTACAACAGCTGGCCGCGCGACGCCTGCAAGGATGCGTCCTACGGCAGCTGGCGTAGCGGTGACACGTTCCTTGTGTATCCTGACGGCTCGCCATCGATGCGCTTTCTCGAGCTCTTCAACGGCATCCAGCAGGCCGAGAAGTTCAACATCCTCAAGCGCGCGGGCGAGCGCACGGAGGAACTTGCTGCGCTCGCCGCGAAGTACGACCTCAAGGCCGCGCTCAACAAGAAGCCCGGCGACTTCGCCGCGCTCATCCGCGAGACGAAAGATCTCTTAAACCGATAATCTTAACCGTGTAGCCCGCCGCCCGCGCTGCGCACGGGAATAATGTAGATGAGGATTGTTGCCAGTTTCAATGTTGCCAATTGCCAATGAGAATTGAACATTGGGAATGGCAACATTGGATATTGGCAACATTCGGTCATGTTACAGGCAAGAACGTGTAGATCGTGTAGAATGAAAAACAAAAAGGAATTCACCATGAAAAAATTAATTGTTTTCTCTGTTTCAGTGGCGGGAACCCTAGCCGGTTTCTGTGCGAATTGCTGCGCGGGTGGTGCATGCGAGGCTGCTGTGCCCAACACGCTCTCCGCCGCCGAGAAGGCCGCTGGTTGGCAGCTTCTCTGGGACGGCAAGACGCTCGACGGCTGGGTCGGCGAGAAGGGCGGCTGCAAGGCTCCGCCAGAGAAGGGGTGGAAGATCGAGAAGGGCGTGCTCACAGTGCTGCCGCGCAAGGGCATCAAGGACGGCAAGTGGGTGGACATCCCGAAGGAGCAGGCCGCGCTCGGCGGCGGCGGCGATCTCGTGACGGCGAAGGACTACCGCGACTTCGAGCTCTCTGTCGACTTCCGCCTCACGAAGGCGGCGAACAGCGGCATCAAGTACTTCTACAACAAGGACAAGTTCAAGGGCACGTGCGAGGAGTATCAGATCCTGGACGAGGCCCATCCAGACTCCACGAAGGGTCGCGACGGGAAGTGCCGCCGCGTGGCTTCGCTCTACGACATGATGCCAGCCAACGCCGAGCCGTACGTCAAGCCGCTCGGCCAGTGGAACACGGCGAAGATCGTCTCGAAGGGCACGCACGTGGAGCACTGGCTGAACGGGACGAAGGTGCTCGAGTACGAGCGCGGCGGCGCGGAGTTCCGCGCGATCGTGGCGCAGTCCAAGTACGCGAAGGAGGAGAAGCCCGGCGAGCACTGGGGCGAGGCGCCGATGGGCCGCATCAAGCTGCAGGACCACAGCGACTCCACCGTTTCCTTCCGCAACATCAAGATACGCGAATTGTGAGGCGGTCACGCGCCCTACCAGCCCGTGCGGTAGGTGCGGCGCAGGAGGGCCGTGGCGGCGGGGTTGCCGTCGAACGCGAGCTTGTCGGCGTTCCAGCGCAGCGTCTCCTCCGGGCAGCGGATCGCGACGGTGCCGAGGATGATGGTCTCGGCCATCGGGCCGGTCTTCTGGAACGGCGACGCGTTCTCGGTCACGCCGAGGCAGCCGTCGGCGAAGTCGTGGTAGTGGTTCTTGAACGGCAGCTTCTCCAGCTTCTGTGAGGCGAACTTCGCCTTGGGCAGGAGGTGCGGCAGCTTCTGGTGCGGGATGAGGATTGCGCCCTCGGTACCGAACACCATGGCCGCCTCCTCGGGGAACTTCTGGAAACCGGCCTCGCGCGCGAGCGCCTGTCCGTCCTCCGGCGGGTAGAACTCGCCGTCGAACCATTCCATCGTGAAGGGCTTGCCGTCGGAGGCGGGCACGCCGTCGAACGTCCATGTGATGTGGTTGGACTGCGGCCACGTGTCGGCGCGCCGCGCGGGTGAGTTCTTCCAGCTCTCCTGCACCTGCGCGCGGACCGTCTTAGGAGCGGTCTTGCCGAGGTTCATTCCTTTCCACACCGCGTCGAAGATGTGGCAACCGATGTCGCCGCTCCATCCCGTGCCGAAGTCTTGCCAAGAGCGCCATATCATCGGGTGGTAGATCTTCTCGGCGAACGGGCGGACCGGCGCCGTGCCGAGCCAGAGATCCCACGCGAGTGTCTTGGGCGGCGGAATGCCCTGCGCCGGACGTGGGCCAACCAGGCGGTACCGTTCCGCTCCCGTGCGGTTGGATGTGAGGTACACCTTCTTCACCGCGCCGATCGTCCCTGCGCGGAGGAAGCCGACTCCCAGCCGGTCGCCGCCGCCTGCGGCGTACTGCGTGCCGAGCTGGGTGATGACGCGGCAGCGTTCAGCCTCAAGCGCAACCTCGCGGCATTCGGCCACGTCGTGGCAGAGCGGCTTCTGGCAGTATACGTTCTTGCCGCGCCGCATGGCGGCGAGTGCGATGATGGCGTGCTGGTGGTCGGGGACGGCTATGTTGACGGAGTCGATGTCCTCCTTCTCCAGCATCTCGCGCCAGTCGGTGTATGTGTGGGCCTTGGGCGCGAGCTGCGCGGCCTTGGCGAGGTTGTTCGCGTCCACGTCGCAGAGCGCCACCACCTCCACGCGCGGATGCGAGAGGAAGTTCCTGAGGTCGTTGAAGCCCATGCCCCCCACGCCTATGCTGGCGTGGCGAAGCTTGTCGTTCGGGCCGAACACGGTCCGCCGCTGCGGCACCGTCGCGCAGCCTGCCATTGTCAGGCCAGCCAGCGCGCCTGCGCTCTTGAAGAAGTCGCGTCTGTTCATATCCATCTTGCCTCTCCGGTCTTTGTGTTTGCGAACTGCGGGCGCACCTGCCCGTGGACGAACGCATTTTACCCTATTTTCGTGTCGCTTGCCAACCGAAAGAAAAAATATGCTATAATCTTGACATGATGAAAACGGTACTTCTTCCACTTGCCGATGGATTCGAGGACATCGAAGCCGTCTCGATAATCGACGTGCTCCGCCGTGGCGGCGTGCAGGTCGTCACAGCCTCGCTCGGGCAGGAACGCCTCGTGCGTTCGGCCCACGGCGTCCGAATGGAGGCCGACGCCCTCCTTCCGGACGTGATAGATGACGAGTACGACGCGATCGTCCTGCCTGGCGGCGGCGAGGGCACGGACAACCTTCACGCGTGCGAGCCGCTGCTGGCGCGTCTGCAGCGCCAGAAGTCCGAGGGCCGGTTCGTCTGCGCGATCTGCGCGGCGCCGACCGTGCTCGAGGCGGCGCAGGTGCTGGAGGACGAGGACGTGACGTGCTACCCGTCCTGCTCGTCGAAGATGGGACGGCGTGTGCAGGACGTTCCCGTGGTCGCGGACGGGCAGATCATCACCGGCCAGGGGCCAGGTTCCGCCATCTTGTTCGCGCTTGTGGTCCTGATGCATCTGACGGACGAGCGGACCGCGCACGGCGTAGCCAACGGCATGCTGGCGGAACTTGGCTGAGGTCGAGGTGAAGCGGGCGGTTTTCCATGTCATTGCGATTGCCGCTCTCGCCGCAATCGCGGCGGGCAGCGTGTTGCTGTGGCGGCAGCGGCCGTGGAGGACGGCTGTCTCCGTGAACGGACGCATCCTCACGGCGCGCGAGCTGGACATGCGCGCGCAGCTGCTACTTGAGGACGGCCGCCGCATGGGCATGATCAACGTGACGCTGGAGGACTTCCGCCGTCAGGCCGCCGCGAGGTGGATCGTGAAGGAGGTGCTTCTCGCGGAGGCGGTGGACCGCGGCATCGAGCTGGGTGCCGACGACGAGAAGGAAGAGCTGGTGAAGCTGGAGCGCGACCTCAAGAGCCACAACCTGACGATCGACCAGTATTTCAGGCACATGCCGTTGCCTGAGGAGATGATGCGGCGCGACTTCCGCGAGGTGCTGCTGCTGAGGAAGTACCTGAAGAAGGAGGTCGACGACACGATCTCGCTCTCTTCCGACGAGATCGACGCCAGCATGAAGACACTGAGGGCGAAGCTGCTCATGCACAAGGAACTGGGCGGAAAGCCGAACTTCAAGACTGACCGGAAGAGCGTTACCGACATGCTGCGCGCCTCTCGCATGAACGACGCGTACCGCGAGCTGCTGCGCACGCTCTGCGAGAAGGCGGACGTCCGGGTTCCGGAATATCCGTTCCTTCAGGACTTCGAGCGCTACGTCTTGCCGTGGAGCCCGCGGAGCAGGCAGACGCCCCTGCCGCAGGGAGTGGCGCCAGAGAGGAAGAAAAAATGATCCGTTTGGTTACAGCAGGAGAGTCGCACGGTCCGCAGCTGACCGCCATACTGGAGGGGCTGCCTGCCGGCCTGCCGCTGGACGAGGACCTGATCCGCGCGGACCTGGCGCGACGCCAGATAGCGCTCGGCGCCGGCGGGCGGATGGCCATAGAGACAGACCGCGCGGCGATTGTCGGCGGCGTGCTGGCTGGACGCACCACCGGTGCGCCCGTGGCTCTCGCGATCGCCAACGCGAACCACGAGGCATGGAAGGGGAAGTCCGTTCCGGCATATACCACGCCGCGCCCTGGACATGCGGACTTCGCGGCGGCGGTGAAGTACGGCTACGACGACGTTCGCCCTGCGCTGGAACGCGCGTCGGCGCGCGAGACCGCATCGCGCGTGGCGGCGGGCGCATGCTGCCGCGCGATGCTGGGCGAGTTCGGGATTGCGGTGGCGGGGCGCGTCGTCGCGCTCGGGGGCGTGCCGTGCGACGGGGCGGACGAGACGTCCGTAACGCTCATTGAGCAGGCTCGCAAGGAGGGCGAGACGCTTGGCGGGATAATCGAGGTCGTGGCGAAGGGGCTTCCCGTGGGCCTCGGTTCTCACGTCTCTGCGGATCGTCGCCTTGACGCGCGGCTCGCCGCCGCAGTGATGTCCATCCCTGCCATCAAGGGCGTTGAGATCGGCGACGGCTTTGCGCTCGCTGCCATGAAGGGTACGGAGACGCGCGGACGGATGGGCGGGCTTGCGGGCGGCATCACTGACGGCGAGCCGCTCGTGGTGCGTGCCGCCATGAAGCCGATTCCCACCACGCTCAAGCCGCAGCCGACAGTCGACCTCGCGACTGGCGAACCTGCGCAGACCGTCTACGAGCGGAGCGACGTGTGCCCCGTGCCGCGCGCCGTGGTGGTGGTCGAGGCGGCGGTATGCCTCGTGCTGGCGGACGCGCTTACGGAGAAGCTAGGCGGCGATTCGCTTGCCGAGATGAAGGCGCGCTTCGCGCAGCTGCCGTCCACCTGCCGCCTCTCCCCATCCGCCAAGACCTTTTGGCCTTAGGGGAGGGACGCGCTCCCGCGCGTCCGAAAAGGCTACGGCAGCTGGCAGAAAGAGGCGCCACGCCGTATGGAAGATATGGTATACTAGCGTCTCACAAGAGGCATGTAAAATGATTATTCTACCGGCTATCGACTTGAAGGGTGGCGTGTGCGTGCGGCTCCGGCAGGGGCGTGCGGACGACGTCACGACATACAACGATGACCCAGCGGCGCAGGCGCGAGACTGGCGGACACAGGGCGGCCGCGAGCTGCATGTGGTCGACCTTGACGGCGCGTTCGCGGGCACGCCCCGCCACGCAGAGGTGATCCGCGCAATAATCGAGGCGTTCGGCGGTCCCGTCGAGGTGGGCGGCGGGCTGCGCACGCCCGAGGCGCTCGACGCCGTGCTGGAGGCTGGCGCAGCGCGCGCGATCATCGGCTCTGCCGCGCTGGAGAATCCCGCGTTCCTCGAGCAGGCCGTGGAGCAGTACGGAGACCGCATCACCGCAGGCATCGACGCGCGCGACGGGTTTGTGCAGACGCGCGGCTGGGTGACCACCACCGCCGTGAAGGCCACCGACCTCGCAAAGGCCGTCGCTGCCGCCGGCGTGAAGTCGATCATCTACACCGACACGGCGACAGACGGCATGCTGGGCGGACCAAATCTCGCTCAGATGGCGGCAATATGCGACGCGGCGCCGACTTGCGCGATCACCGCGTCTGGCGGCGTCTCGTCGCCGCAGGACGTGCGAAACCTTATCGCGCTCGGCCGTGCGAACCTGCGCGCCGCAATCGTGGGCAAGGCGCTCTACGACGGACGCACGACGCTGAAGGAGATGAACGATGCTGCCGAAAGCCGTTCTTGAGACGTTGCCAAACGGGCTGAAGCTCGTGCTGGTGCCTGATGACCACGTGGAGAGCGTCTGCTTCGGCCTTTTCGTTGCGAGCGGCAGCCGCCACGAGGCGGCGAAGGAGGCCGGCATCTCGCACTTCATCGAGCACATGCTCTTCAAGGGCACGGCCACGCGCACCGCCCTCGCGATCTCGCAGGCCATCGAGGGACGCGGCGGTAACTTCAACGCCTACACGAGCGAGGAAGGGACCTGCTTCTACGCCTACCTGCCGTGCGACTACCTGCCGACGGCGGTTGACATCATATCCGACATGTTCGTGCACGCCGCGATCCCGGACGCGGAGTTCGCGCGCGAGCGTCAGGTGATCCTCGAGGAGATCAAGATGTACGCGGACGAGCCAGACTCGGTGGCGTCCGAGAACCTATCTCGCGCACTCTTCCCTGACAATGCGCTCGGCCTGCCCATAGCAGGGTCGGCCGAGACGCTCGGCAAGATGACGCCGCAGACGCTGCGCAAGTACATCCGCCGCGCCTATGTGCCGACTGCGACGACGGCCGTGGTGGCGGGACGTTTCGATCCGGCGGCGGCTCGTGCACTCGTCGAGAATGCCTTAGGGGGACTTGCTGGAGGCAAGCCGCTTCCATATGTGCCGGTGAAGGCGCGGCAGCGCCCCGTGAAGGAGGTGCGCGCCGAGCGTGACATCCAGCAGGTGCAGCTGGCGATGGGCTTCCGCACGTTCGGCGTGCGCGTTCAGGTCCGCAAGAAATACGCGGCGAACGTCTTCGACGGGCTGATGGGGCGGTCGATGAGCTCGCGTCTCTTCCAGAGCGTGCGCGAGAAGCACGGCCTCAGCTACGACATCCGCTCGCAGCTGCAGTTCTTCGAGGAGGTCGGCGGCTGGGCCGTGACGGCGGGGCTGGCGACGGATCGCGTGCCGCAGGCGGTGTCGGCGATCGAGCGTGAGTTTGACCGCATCCGCGCGAAGCGGCCGGGCGCGGCGGAGCTGAAGCGCACGAAGGAGTACCTGGTTGGCAACTTCCGTCTCGGCCTCGAGCAGGTGCGCGCTCGGCTTTTCTACTTCGGCAACTGCGTGCAGACGTACGGCAGGATACTGGCGCCGGAAGAGGTTGTCGCTGGCATCTTAGCCGTCACGGCGGACGACGTGCTCGAAATCGCCAACGAGATACTGCAGGAGAAGAGCAAGTCGGTCTCCTGGGTCGTGCCAAAGCAATGAACCGGATACTTTTCAACGCGGAAGAGCTGGATGCGGACGGGCGCGCTACGTTTGGCGGCGTGCGGGCAGAGCACGTGCTGACGGTACTTCACGGCGAGGTGGGGCAGACGCTGAAGACAGGTGTGGTGAACGGACCGATCGGCACAGGTGTCATCGAGCGCATCGATGGCGAAATGGTGACGGTGAAGTGCGTGCACGACCGCGAGGCGCCGCCGCCGTGGATCGACCTGATCCTTGCGCCTCCGCGTCCGCGTGCGATGAAGAGGCTGCTCCCGCAGCTGGCCGCGATGGGCGTGGGGCGGATCGTCCTCGTGGGCGCGGCCAAGGTGGAGAAGGCGTTCTGGGGCGCGCAGCTCCTGAAGGAGGCGATCTACAGGCCGCTTCTGGTAGATGGCCTCATGCAGGCAGGAACCACGGCGCTGCCGACGATCCAGATAGAGCGGGCGTTCGGCCGGTGGCTGGATGGCGGCCGGTTCGAGGAAGATTTCGCCGGGCAGCAAGTCCGGATCGTCGCCCATCCCGACGCACTAAGCACCAAGCACCAAGCACTAAGCACCTGCCGTCCTGTCCTGGCCATTGGACCGGAAGGCGGCTGGACTGACGACGAGGTGGCGCGGCTCGAGGCGCACGGGTTCCGGCGGATGTCGCTCGGGCCACGCATCCTGCGCACGGACACTGCGACGATCGCGCTCCTCGCTCGGCTGATGCCGGAGGCTGATGCATTTTCAAACACAACAAAGGAGACCTGACATGAAGAACATGACACTGGCCGCAGCGATCCTGCTGGCGGCGGGCGCGGGCGCGAGGACGTTCGACGTGACGGACTACGGCGCGAAGGCGGACGGCAAGACCGACAACACGGCGGCGATCCAGAAGGCGATCGACGCGTGCAACGCCGCGGGCGGCGGCATGGTGCTCGTGCCGGGAGGCGGCACGTACATGACGTACACGCTCAACCTCAAGAGCAACGTGCGGCTGGAGATCGATCGCGGGGCGACGCTCATGGGCGGCACGGACGCGCTCAAGTATCCTGAGTTCGGTCCGAGCGAATACTGGAACGTGGACCGCGTGCCGCGCTTCAACAAGCGGGCGCTTTTCTACACCGTCGCCCAGACGAACGTCGCCATCACCGGGCGCGGCACCGTCGACGGCAACGCGGACTCCTTCCACGAGCCGGTACCGAATCCAAGACCGGGCCAGCCCAAGTTCAGGCGGAAGTCCGACACGCTCATCACCGGACGGAGCGCGTTCTTCGTGGCCTGCAAGGACGTGCAGCTGGAGGACTTCCTCTTCTACCACCCCTGTGGCTGGTGCACGTGGTTCCTCGACTGCGACCGCGTGCAGGTGCGCGGCGTGCGCATCGAGTGCCACCCGCAGTACCCCAACGGCGACGGTCTGCACTTCGGCGGCTGCCGCGACGTGACCGTGAGCGACTGCATAATCCATTCGCAGGACGACTCGCTCATCCTTCGCACGCACCAGGAGCAGATGAAGGTGCCGCGCCCCTGCGAGCGCGTCACGATCGAGAACTGCGTCCTCTCCGCCAACCAGAGCGCCATCCGCTTCGGATGGACGGAGGACTACGGCATTCGGGACGTCGCGATCAACAACATCGTCTGCCAGCATTCGCGACTTGGCGTGCAGTTCAACCTGCCGCCGAACAACGACAACTTCCACATCGACCCGCCGCGCGACGCCAAGAACGGCATACTGCCGCCGACGGGGCCGATCCTGCCGTTCTTCGTCGAGAACGTCAGCTTCTCCAACATGCGCATGGACAGCGTCAACGCGCCGATACAGGTCCGCATCGCGGACACGGAGAAGGTCGACTTCATCCGCAACATCTCGTTCTCCAACTGCCGCTTCACGGGCGGGCTGCCGCCGGTGTTCGAGTGCCGACCGGAGGACAACGTGAGCAACTGGCGCTTCTCGAACGTGGAGTTCGTGATCGAGAAGGGCAAGGCGCACTACGTGCCGAAGAAGAACGGCGGGCTGTTCGAGAACTGCACGGACTTCACGTTCGACAACGTCAGGTGGACGTATCGGTAGGTGAATGGTGAAAGGTGAAGGGTGAAAGGTGAAAAGATGAAAAAGATCATGATTGACTGGAAGCTGGCAGTGAAGGTGGCCGTGGCGGCGGCCGCATGTGTCGCGGTGCAGGGGCGCGCGGAGTTCCGCGCCCTGACGCCGGAGCGTCTCGAGACGCTGAAGCATTCGCTCATCCATCGTGGTGACGGCAAGGGCCGTCCGGACAACACGATGGAGGCGCTGCTCTACACGTGGGCGAAGGGTTACACGCCCGAGAGCGACATCCGCTTCACGAAGGACGGCAAGATCGTGGCGTTCCACGACAACACCCTGAAGAAGCGCAAGATCAGCGAGTGGCTGTGGGCCGACCTGCGCGAGCAGGACGTCGGCAGCTACCGTGGTGCGCAGTATGCCACGTGCCGCGCGCCTCTCTGGGAGACGATCTTCACGGCGATGGAGGAGAATCCGTCCCGCAAGATACACATCGACTGGAAGGACGTCCCGCCCGAGAAGGTGGCAGAGATGGTGAAGGCGCACGGCCTGGAGAAGCAGTGCTGGTTCATCACGCGCGAGTACGACCTGATCAAGCGCTACAAGAAGGCGTTGCCGGAGGGCCAGACGCTCCATTGGATGAACCTCGGCAACTGGGGGCGCGTCGACTTTGGCAAGCCTGGCGAGACGGAGAAGTGCGAGGCGTTCATGATGGCGCTCTTCGAGAAGGCGGCAGCCGAGAACTTCAAGGACATCGACAACGTGCAGCTCCACTGCCAGCTCCGCTACGACGCGGCGGGGAACGCGACGTTCTGCCCGAAGCCGGAGACGATGAAGGCGTGCGTCGAGCGCCTGCATGCAGCAGGCGTAGAGGCCTCGATGTGCGTGTGGCAGGACGAGGCGAACAACCCGAAGACGTACAAGCTGCTGTGGGAGCTCGGCTTCGACTCGTTCGGCACGGACTACCCGGAGGCCTTGTATCAGGCAATCGAAGAGATGGTGAAGGGTGAAAGGTGAAGGGTGAAAGGTGAAGGGTGAAAGGTGAAGGGTGAAAGGTGAAGGATGAAAGGTGAATGGTGAAAAGATGAATGGTGAAAAGATGATGAACAGAAGGCAGTTCGTGAAGGCCGCTGGCGCGGCCGCTGGGGCCACATGGCTGTGCGGATGCGAGACGGTCGAGTGCGGCGCGTGGCGCGCCGCGAACGAAGACGGGGCAGACACGTATTCCGTGTCCATCCTGGGAGACACGCACTTCGACGCCGAGCCGGAGAGCGTGTACCACTCGCACTACGACGAGTCGAACAAGTGGGCGAAGATCCAGCACGAGGAGTTCCGGCGCAACGGCGAGATGTGGCGTGCGCGTTGCCGTGAGCTGCTCGCGTCCAGCGCGCGTCTCGCGCACGAGCAGGATACGCGCTTCATCCTCCAGCTGGGCGATATCATCCAGGGCGACTGCGACGACGTGCCGACGCACAAGAAGATGCTTGACGACTGCATCAAGATGCTGCGCGAGCCGTATCCAGCCAACCTCCCGTTCCTGACTGTCGTAGGCAACCACGACTTCCGGGGGAAGGGCGCATGGGACGCCTACTTCCAGTTCGCGGAGCCGTTCATGTCGCGCGAGATCGGCAAGGAGGTCAAGTATCCGGCGTTCTCCTTCAGGCTGGGCAAGGATCTGTGGGTGTTCTGCAACTTCGAGACGAAGGACCTAAACCCGATTTGCGACCTGATCGACGCCGATCCAGAGGCTCGGCGCGTGTTCCTCGTGACGCATGGCCCGTTCACGACATTCGAGTGTGGCGGTTCGTACCGCTGGCGGCTCGGCGGCCGGAAGGACTGCGAGGCGTCGCGCCCGAGGCTCTACGAGACGCTGTCGCGCCGGCACGCGATCGTTCTCTCCGGCCACACTCACACGACGAACTTCTACCGCCACGAGAACAGGTTCGGCGGATTCTCCGAGTTCACGGCGAATTCCGTCTGGGCGAAGCCGGAGCTGGCGACAGGCGTGCCCATACAGCACAAGGCGGCCGACTACGGAAAGCTCGGCATCTCGCGGGTGGCGCCGGAAAAGCGCAAGGACTATACGCGCGAGCTCGACTTCTTCCGCTCCGGGCTGAAGGAGTACTTCTACAACAACGGCGCGGGGCACTATCGGCTCGACGTGTCTGACGCGGCCGTGACGATGGCGTTCTATCCTGGTGCCGCGTGCGAGCCGGCTCGCATGTTCCGCCTGGCGTAGCGGAAGGGGGCCGCGGCATGGAGTTCTCGCGTAGGGCGTTCATCGGCGGAGTGGCCGCCGCCATCGGAAGCGGAGTTGCGGACGCGCAGGAGCGCGTCCCTCCCGAGGTGGTCGCCGGCAACGTCGTCGTGGTCGGCGGCGGGCCTGCGGGCGTGTGCGCGGCCGTGGCGGCGGCGCGCAACGGCGCGGACGTGCTTGTGGTCGAGCAGGGTAACTGCCTGGGCGGCATGGGCACCCAGGGCCTAGTGGGGCCGTTCATGACGTGCTACGACAAGTCTGGCGAGGTGCAGATCATCAGGGGGCTGTTCGACGAGATCGTGCGGCGCATGGTCGCGATCGGAGGTGCCATCCATCCGCGCGAGGTGCGGGCCGGCACTTCGTTTGCGGCCTGGCACGTGCCCGGTCACGACCACTGCACGCCGTTCGAGCCGGAGGCGCTCAAGTTCGTGCTGGACGACCTCTGCCGCGAGGCTGGAGTGAAGGTGCTGTACCATGCCACGTTCACGGCGCCGGTGATGGAAGGCGACCGTATCGCTGGCGTGGACGTGTTCACCAAGGCGGGTCCGCGACGGATCCTGGCGAAGATGGTCGTCGACGCGACGGGCGACGGCGACGTGGCGTTCCGCGCGGGCGTGCCGTGCGAGCTGGGCGATCCAGCGCGAGGCGGCGCGATGCAGCCTGCCACGATGTTCTTTCGCATCGGCAACCTGCCGGAAGAGGCCGTGGAGGCCGTCAGGAGGCAATATCCCAAGGACGTCCTTTGCTTCAAGACGCTTCTCAAGAAGGCGAAGGCGGACGGCAAGTGGCACATCCCGCGTCCCCACATCAACATCTACCGCAGCGTGAAGCCGGACGAGTGGTTCGTGAACGTGTCGCGTCTCAACGGCGTGAACGCGGTCGATCCACAGAGCCTTTCCGACGCGGAGGAGGCCGGCCGGCGGCAGGTGCGCGAGATCATGGCGTTCTTCCGCGAGTACGTGCCGGGCGCGCAGGACGTGCGGCTGCTCTGCACGGCGTCCACGATCGGCATCCGCGAATCGCGCCACGTGGCGGGCGAGTACAGGCTGGACAAGGACGACGTCATCTCGGGCAGGGTGCCGTCCGACAGCGTGTTCCTCTGCTCAAGCTCCATCGACCTGCATGGCGGGAAGGGGGCGTCCGGGACGCTATACCTCACCATCAGGGACGGCAACTGGTACGGAGTGCCTTACCGTTGCCTCGTTCCGAAGAAGGTCGACAACCTGCTGGTGGCGGGGCGGTGCGTCTCCGCGTCGTCCGTGGCGGCGGCGGCGATCCGCGTGATGCCGCCGTGCATGGCGATGGGCGAGGCCGCCGGTACGGCGGCGGCGCTCGCGCTCAAGGCGAACGTCTCGCCGCGCGCCCTTGACGCCGCCGCGCTCGTCTCTCGCCTCCGCGCGCAGGGAGTGTTCCTGGGCTGACCGCCCCGCGCATTCGCCGCTTGCCCCAAAGGGGCGGCTGTGGTAGAATTGCATGAAATTTCCCGAGGCTTTCGCTTCGGGAGTACCGTTAAACGCAAGAAGGAAGTCGAAGATGAAGAAACTGCTGTTGACGGCCGCCATCGTCGCGACCGGTTTTGCTTTCGCGGAAGAAGCCGCGAAGAACACCTCTGCCGAGGCTGAAGTCCAGGTTGAAGAGAAAGACGATCCTCTGTTCTGGGGATTCGGCAACTACGGCATGTATTCCGGATACCAGCTCTACGGATCGCTACTCAACTCCGAGCCGACGCTGCAGGGCTATCTGGAGGGCAACATCAATCTGAGCATCAAGGGCTGGGACCTCGGTTATCTGGGCCTTGGCATGTGGAGTAACACGGACCTCACCGACAAGCGTCGCCGCAGCTACGGCAAGGCGTTCAACGAATGGGATCCCAACGTCCACTACGGCAAGACATTCTGGTTCGACGACAACAACAAGTGGGGACTCGACTACCGCACGTCCGTCATCTGGTACTACTACCCCCACCGCCGCCACAACCACATGTGGGGCTCTACGGCCACGACGATGGACTGGAACCACAGCTTCGCGCTCCTCAACCCGTTCGTGGTGCCGTTCCTGGACTGGGTGCACGAGTACCACGAGAACAACGCCGACCTCCTGCAGTTCGGACTGAAGCGCGCATGCAACGTCATGGACAACCTCACGCTCACGCCGTCCGTCACGTTCGTCTACCGCGACCACCGCTACAACTGGTGCTTCCCGACGGCCGGCTTCACCGAGTTCCACAACGGCGGCATGGCCACGATGAAGTTCATGCTCGAGGCGAACTACAAGATCAACGACTACGTCGGCCTCTTCGCCAAGGTCGCGTACTGCTCTGTCATCGACAAGGACCTGCGCGACGCCGCGGACCACGGCAGCGGCGCCGACTACGGCCAGTACAAGGACTTCGCCTGGGGCGGGTTCGGCGTCACCGTCAACTTCTGAGGAGACCGCAATGACTACTGTCCTCCACCACCCGCTAGTCGACCATCGCATGGCGTACATGCGCGACGTCGCCACCCAGCCCAAGCTGTTCCGCGAGCTGGTTTCAGAGATCACCACCTTCCTCGCCTACGAGGCGCTGAGGGACGTGAAGACCGCAGAGGTGACGGTGCAGACGCCGCTCGCGAAGACGGTCGGGCGAAAGGTGGCGGAGGACATCGTTCTCGTGCCGATCCTCCGGGCCGGCATGGGCATGCTCGACGCCATGCTGCGCGTGCTCCCCTACGCCAAGGTGGGCGTGCTTGGCATGCAGCGCAACGAGGAGACCGCCGAGCCGGTTCCGTACTACGCCAAGGTGCCGCCCGCCAAGGGCGACGAACTGGCCATCACTATCGACCCGATGTTCGCCACTGGCGGCAGCGCGGTGGACGCGGTCTCGCAGCTCAAGAAGCTCGGCTACAGGAGGATAATCTTCCTGAACCTCGTCTCCGCCCCCGAGGGCATCGCGAACTTCGAGAAGCATCATCCAGACGTGCCGGTGTACACCGCCGCGAAGGACGACCATCTCAACTCGCATTACTACATCGTGCCAGGGTTGGGAGACGCTGGCGACCGCATTTTCGGAACGCTGTGAAGACACAAGGAGCATGACGATGAAGAAGCTGGTTCAGGTTGTTGCGGCGATGGCCGCCATGTCGGCGGCCTCGGCGGAGTTCGACCTCGCTGGAACATGGACGCTGGTCCAGGCGGACAAGCCGTCGGTGACCTGCCCGGTGGCGGTGCCTGGCGGCATCTACACCGCGCTCTACGAGGCTAAGCTCATACCTGACCCCTACTTCGCGCAGAACGAGAAGCTCACGCAGTGGCCCAGCCGGGCCGACTGGATCTTCTCGCGATCGTTTACGCTCCCTGACGGCTTCGCCGCCGCGAAGGCTGTGACGCTGCGCCTGGAGGATGTGGACTGCTTCGCGACCGTGAAGGTGAACGGCCACGAGGTGGGCAAGACGTCGAACCGCTTCCAGCGGTACGACTTCGACGTGAAGCCGTTCCTGAAGGCCGGCGCGAACACGATCGAGGCGCTGTTCGAGTCGACCGAGCGCATCTCGTACGCGGAGACGAACCGCTACGACCGCGCGTACCATATCTGCAACGCGACAGTGAAGAAGATCAATCTTGTCCGCACTGTCCAGTGCCACGGCGGCTGGGACTGGGGCATCACGCAGATGGACACGGGCTTCATGGGAACGGTGAAGCTGATCTCCGCGGACACGGCTCGGATCGACTACGTGTACACCACGCAGGACTTCGCGAAGGACTGGTCGTCCGCCGCCGTCACCGTGACCGTGGAAGCGACGTCGCCGGCGGGCGGCGAGACGGAGCTGTCGGTTGCGCTGGGCGACGTGGCGAAGAGTGAGCGGGTGACGCTCAAGCCTGGCTCGAACAAGGTTGCGCTGACGCTCGACGTGAAGAAGCCGAAGCTCTGGTGGCCGGCGGGATACGGCGAACAGCCGCTCTATCCGCTTTCCGTGAAGCTGGGAGACGCCGCGGCGTCCAAGAAGATCGGCCTTCGCAAGGCGGAGGTGTACAACGAGGAGGACAAGGAGCCTGACCCGGCGACGGGCAAGAAGGGCAAGCCGATGGTCGTGGTGATCAACGGGCGGCGGATCTTCTGCAAGGGCGCGGACTGGATCCCGTGCGACGCGTTCGAGAACCGCCAGACGCCGGAGCGCTACCGCGACCTGCTGGAATCGGCCGTGGCGGCGAACATGAACATGCTGCGCGTGTGGGGCGGCGGGCAGTTCGAGCATCCGGCGTTCTACGAGCTGTGCGACGAGATGGGCGTCATGCTGTGGCACGACTTCATGTTCTCCTGCGCCACGTATCCAGGCGACGAGCGGTTCATGTCGGGTGTCCGCAAGGAGCTCGCCCACCAGCTGCGCAACCTGCGCGACTACGCCTGCATCGCGCTCTGGTGCGGCGATAACGAATGCATCGGCGCGGCGAAATGGTTCGACAAGGACGAGAAGGTGCGTGCGCAGAACATCCAGCTGTGCGTGGCGCGCGCGAAGGAGCTGGAGAAGCTCTGCGCCACGTATGATCCAACACGCTGCTTCTGGCCCAGCTCGCCGTGCCTCGGACCAGGCAACTACGGCGACGGCTGGAAGGACGACTCGTCTGGTGACATGCACTTCTGGCAGGTATGGTTCGGCGACAAGCCTTTTTCGCACTACTTCTCGGTGCGTCCGCGCTTCTGCAGCGAGTTCGGATTCCAGAGCTATCCCACGAAGGAGGAGGCGCTCACATACGTGACGCCCGACCAGCTCAACCCTACGGCGCCTGACTTCTTCTACCACCAGAAGTCGCCAAACGGCAACAAGTTCATCATGCAGATGCTCTTGCGCAACTTCCGCTTCCCGGAGGGCGTGGACGCCGTGCTCTACCTCTCGCAGGTGCAGCAGGCGATGGCCATCCGCACCGCGGTGGAGGCGTGGCGGCACCTGCAGCCGCGCTGCATGGGAGTCATATACTGGCAGCTCAATAACAACTGGCCAGTGGCAAGCTGGAGCTCGCTCGACTACTCCGGCAAGTGGAAGCAGCTCCACTACAACATGAAGCGCGCCTACGCTCCCGTGGCAATCAGCGCCGGGCCCAAGTGGGGCGATCCCTCGACGATCGAGGTGTGGGCGGTGAACGACCACGACGCTCCTTTCGAGGGAACGGCCACGCTCGACCTCTGGTCGTTCTGCGGCAAGAGAAAGCCTTTCTCGACCCCCACCGTGCGCATTGCGCCGCGCTCTGCCGTCAAGGTCGGGACATATCCGCTCTCCGAGTTCGGCGACGACGCGGCGCGCAGGAAGTCGTTCCTCCGCATGCGCCTGGACGGCCGCGTGGGAGGGTCGCGCTCCTGCGCGACCGCAGCGGACGCAATGAATTGCGTCCCTCCCGTCTCGGTTTCGAACGAATGGCTGTTCGACCTCTTCATGAACCACGACCTCGCGAAGACGGACGTGAAGGCGGCATTTGCCGAGAAGGACGGGAAGTTCCTCGTGACGCTCTCTGCCGACAAGCCCGCGTTCTTCGTGTGGGCGAACGTCTGGCGGACGCGTGGCGAGTTCGACGACAACTCCTTCACGCTCTACCCTGGCGAGCCTCGCACGATCACATTCTCGCCGAAGGCTCCCGGCCTCACGCTCGATGCCTTCAAGAAGGCCTTCTCCGTGACGCACCTCCGCGAGACGTACCGGTAGTCCGATCATCGGCACCACAGGTCGAATATGGCTCGTTCGTGCCGAGCAAATCGCCGAAGAGTGGATGTGAGTTTGCCCACACCAGAGGAAATCGGGCCATACCACCTTGTGCGCGTGTTGGGGCATGGTGGCATGGGGACAGTTTACGAGGCGGAGGACGCCGGCGGCGCGCGCGTGGCACTCAAGCTTTTCACGGGCGGCGCGAAGAACCGGGAGTTTCTCGAGAAACGCTTCCGCGCCGAGGCGAAGCTGCTGGCCGCGCTTGACCATCCGCATCTCGTGAAGGTGAGAGATGTGGGCGTGGACGAGACAACCGGAAATCCCTGGTTCACGATGGACCTGGTGCTGAACGCGGACGGCGAGCCGGAGACGCTGGAGGATGCGCGTCGGCGCGGCGGCATTTCGAACGAGCGGCTGTTCGGGTGGTGTCGCGATCTTTCGGAGGAACTGGTCTACCTCCATGCGTACGGCATCGTACACCGCGACGTGAAGCTTGAGAACGTGTTGATTGACGGTTCCGGGCACGCCGTCCTCTCCGACTTCGGCATCTCCCGCATATTCGACGACAAACTGCGCAGTCAACTGGACGTCACGACCACGTTTGTCGAGGGGCAGACCACCGGTACGCGTCCCGTCATGGGCACGTACTTCTACCTTGCGCCCGAGGTGCGAGCGGGACACCCCGTGACGCCGGCGGCGGACTGGTACGCGCTCGGCGTCCTCTTCTTCCGTTTCCTGACGGGTATGTGGTACGAGCCGCCGACGGCCTCGACGAAAGTGGACGGCAAGAGGACGACTTCGCCCTTTGACCTGCTGCTGGCGTTTGATCCGTTTTGGCAGACCAACCTGCCGCGTCTCCTTTCCGATGATCCCAAGACACGCACCGTCGTGGAAGTGGCACGTGGCAAAAAGCCCCGCAAATGTATGTTGTGGCTGGGGTTGGGCGTTCTTGTGGCCGGGGTGTTTGTCGCGGCGCGCACGGGGTGCACGCCCTACCACAGCGACGAATCGGTAGGGTCACGTGTCCCGCGTGACCGCGCGGTCGTCCCCCAGCCGCCGCCGGGCGTGCTGTGGGTATCGCATCCGCAAGAGACGTATGGCATTGATCCGAGCGGCGTGACATCGGTCGTCGTGAAGGCTGCCATGGGGCGCGTTTGGCCAGACCAGTTCAAGAAGTGGCCGGTTCTCCGGCATGTCATGGTAGAGGAGGGTGTGAAATCGGTTGGCGCGGCGGCGTTCTTCGGCTGTCCGCGTCTGGAGACGGTCGTTTTCCCCGATTCGCTGAAACATGTGGAGGGCTATGCGTTCGGCGACTGCTTCGCCCTGCGCGAGGTGCGGTTCGGCAAGGGGCTGCTTGATGTGGGGCAGGCGGCATTCGGCGGTTGCTCGAATCTGTTGCATGTCTTTTATGGTGGCGATGCGCCAGAGCCACGTGGCACGCGCATCTACGTGCGAACCCCAACCAACCTCGTCAACCACGTCAACACTGCCGCCAAAGGATGGAAGGATCGCTGGCCACCCAACGACGAATTTTCGCGCGCAGTCCTTCCCATGCCTTGACATTCATTTACGATTTAACAATTTAATCATTTAATAATTTAATTACAATGATTCCCGACACGCCCAAGACATTGCTTCGCAAGATCGCCGAATATGAAAATGGCGACGATGCCGCCGAGTGGGAGCGGTTCGTGGAGCTGTACACACCCGTCATCCGCCAGTTCGTGAGCGTGCGCGAAGACGTCGTCGAGGCCGATGCGGATGACGTTGTGCAGGAAATCTTCGTGCGATTGGTGAATGTCTTGCGTACTGGAACCTATCGTCCGGAGAAAGGGCGTTTCCGAGCCTATCTCGGTACGATGGTGCGTCGCCTCCTCATCGACCGGCACCGCAGGGCGCTTGCGCGGGGCGCGGGGCGCGAGGTTCCTGTCGATGATGTCGAGTTGCTTGCGGAGACGCCAGACGTGGCGGAGTACGTCGACCGGCGCTTGGCCGAGGCTCGGCATGACGCGGCCGTGGAGCATGTCCTTTCGAGGACAATGCTGGACGACCGCACGGTGGCGGCCTACCGCGCCTACGCGCTTGAGGACGAGCCTGCGGCCGAGGTCGCCGCCCGTCTCGGCATCACCGTCAACGCGCTTCGGCAGATCAAGTTCCGCGTTGGTCGCATGATCGCCGCCGTCGAGGCACTATACGGCGAGTGAAAAAATTTTGCTTCCATGCATAATTTCTCCCTCACAGATGCGTATTATCCAATAACGGCTGGGTGTCTGGCCGGGATGTAAGGTGTGTCGCGCATCTGTCTGCTGGTGGCGAAAGTCGCTTGTGTTCAGGTAAGCAATATGCTAAACTTCAACGCAACGCCGTCCTTCGGGAAGACTGGTAATCGTTCTGACGGGAAGGCGTAAGCGCAAGAGGAAGCTGTCTTTACGGTGTCCCCTGTGTGCGTTTCCCGTTCAGGCATACCAGTCGCCTCCGAAGGACCACCGCAGGGGACGCCGCTTTTTGGCGCGCCATGCGAGAAAGACGAAAGGACACGACATGGCGCAACTGGACATACCGATAGCGCAGAAGAAGTGCGCGACGTGCCGCTGGTGGAGCGGCGCGCGCAAGCTCATTTTCGTCGGCGCGGACCCCAAGTTCGTCCGTATCGAAGGCGTCCTGCCCGTCGTCGACTGCCGTGCCTGGGACGGCCGCAAGTTCGGCGGCGCCAGCACCTGCTTTCGCTGGAGCAAGTGGGAGAAACTGTGATGCCAATGAAGAAACACACACGGAAACGGCCGATAATGCCCAAGGACAGACAGGAGGAATCAACAACGATGTTGTTCAAACGTTTGATTCTCGCATGGTTGAGAGACGAAGATATTGCTGATCGCATTCGCCAGATTTTGCTTGGCCCGGTCAGTACCAAGTTACCGACAGTAGCAAGAGCGGAAGAGCCGACAATTTTGGTGCCTGAAACTAACGAAATAGAAGATATTCGCTCTGGGTGCCGGGGACTTAATCGGCAGGTTTCCACCCTTAACGATAAGCTTTCAGAAACGGAACGACAACTGGATCAATCGCGACAAGAGATTAAACGACTGCGGTCAGAGCTAGTCAAGCAAGAAGCCGCGTTGGAAGAGGCACAGAAGCGCGTGGGTGGGTTCTCGGCGGCTGAAAAAGCATATGCAACATATCATAGTCTATCCGAAAGCTCAAGGAAGAGGATTGGGGGTATTATAAATGGGGAGGACATGCTTTCTTTTTGTTGCTCTGGCGTTCAGGCGGAGAAATTGCAGGAATTCTGTTCCATTTGCAAGTCGAAATTCATTGAAGGCGAACAGGATGCGGAGACTATGACTCGCCTGTTTGACTTTTTCTTTGATCTCGGGCAAAAACTCGGGACCCTGGGAAGATTGGAACAGCTTACAGTCCGGCCTAATGGACGTTATGACGTAGATACGTGTACGCGGATTGATGGGAGCGATCCGGCGGGTAATATCGTCAAAGAGGTGTTGGTTCAGGGGTACAGGCAGAAGATATCGAAGAGGGTTGTTGAGCCGTCCCTTGTTAGGACATGACATGTAGTAGGATTACAGTCGAAATAGCCAAATGAGAGGAAAAGTTTTCACATGCGCACGCAGGATCAAGTGAAAGAAGTACAGGTCGCAAACTTTGATGAAGGAGTGGCGAGACGAATCCTTGTTGAAGCCGATCGCTTACTGAGCGAGAAATGCTTGCAATTTCTGAAACCTGATGGCGATAATATGCTTGAAATTAAGTTGGCGGCGTCAGAAATGTCGTACTATCCGCAATTGGATGTTTTCATGCCGAGCATCGCGAGCCTGGAGAAGTGTCATGGCAATATGTCGGGCGATGAATGGAATGGCATCCTAAAGCGTATGGCAGAAACTTCAGTGGCCTTTTTTAAGGAGAATCTTCTTGGCAAGGATGATTCGATCGGCGAATGGGTGTTTTCTTGCCTGCGTTCGGATCAACCCATCCGCAATTTGTTTAGCGGTACAGTGTTGATGAAGAACTTCTATGCGAAGTGTAACTTTGAACACGCAATTTCATGGTATAGCTCAGAAGAAAATTCAAACGATAAGTCCCAACAAATAATTGGGACTACATTTGAACGATTTGAATGTTTTCCTTATGGCAGGGGAATGCCGATTATTTGTCGTCAGGATTTTCGACTGAAACAAAAGGATTGCGAGTCGAGTCAGTCTCTTTTGACACTGGTGCAGGTAGAAGTGGAATTGGCGGATGTATACGAGCAGAAGCTGATAGCGCAATTGAGAACGTTACGCGCACTTTGTTCTCAACTTGAACATGCTTCCGGGAAGTTGTCGGTGGACTTGTCGGATGTCATCACAGATATCCTTCTTTCTACTGACCGAATGCGCAATAACCAACCTCTTTTTTCGCCAAGGGTATTGGAGGATCCCAATCAGGGCCATTGGGATCTTTGGAAACGGAGAGACAAGAACACAGAGGCGAAAGGTAAAGGGAAGGCACAGCAACATTCCGGAGGAAATTGTGGGATTTCTGTGAATTTACCTAATAAGATGTTTGCTCGCAACCCTGTTACGGATGTTGTCGCAAACGGGTTTGTGGGGATTGACTTTGGTACGAAAAGCACAGTCGTGGTACGGTGGGATTCGGATGAAGCGGCGTTGCGCATTGGTGTTGATGATTATACGAAAGCACCACAGCCGCAGCACTATGAGAATCCAACGATGTTGGAATTCCTTGACATAAATTCCTTCTTGCGTGACTATCTGGCAAGTGATGGACGTCCGTTCACACGTTGGGCCGACATCAAGTCTTCTCACGAAGCGAAGAGCGATCTGAATGGCGTCAGCAAGAAGAATGCGAGGGCCAACCTGTCGTTCTTCGCGGGCTTAAAGCAATGGGCCGGATATGGAGATCGGCGGATAGTGGTTTGCAGCAGGATGAGCAATGAATGTCTGACATTGCCGGCATACATGGATATCAAGCCAGGCGAGTTGGATCCAATAGAAATCTATGCTTATTACATTGGTCTCGCTGTGAATAACATGGCAGAGAAGAAAGTGGTTCTTCGGTACATTCTTAGCTTTCCTGCTACATTCAACACCATGATTCGAGAACGAATCCGTGACAGTTTCACGCGTGGAATTCGTAGGTCGCTTCCAGCCGCAATCCTAGGTGATTGTGAATGCCAGAAAATGTTCAGCGTCTCGGCAGGCGTCAGCGAGCCAGCCGCTTATGCGGTCTGTGCGCTTAAGTGCCTCAACCTTGATTTAACGCGTCCCATACCGTATGCTGTATTTGATTTTGGCGGTGGCACGACGGACTTTGATTTTGGCATTTGGCGTTTAACTGATGATGTGGAATTTGACAAGTGGAACGCTGATTACGTGATTGATCATTTCGGATCTGGAGGAGAGACGTATTTGGGGGGCGAGAATCTTCTGGAGGAATTGGCTTATGTGGTGTATACCGACAATCGCGATAAGGTTGCGCCAGAAGAAGGCGAGAGGTTTTTCCCATTGGCATCCCCACATCAATGCGACAAGAAGGCTGGATTCGAGGCCTTGATCGGCGATTCCCAAGAGGGACGGGTTAACCTCTACAAGTTGTCGGAGAAGTTGCGTGATGTTTGGGAGAATCCGGATTCAAGTGGTAATTTGTCGAAAGTCACATGCGATATGTTCTCCTCGGACGGAGAGGTTGAAAACCTTGAACTTGAGGTGGATGTCAAAAAGCTTCATACGATTATCAAGCGCCGCATAACTGATGGGGTAAAGAATTTCTTTGAGGCACTTGTTAGTGCTTTCGGTCGGCTTAATGACGACCTCAGAAAAAAAATCAAGGGGCAGCAGATTCACATTCTTTTGGCCGGCAATTCGTCGAAATCATCTTTTGTCAGGGATGTTTTCGAGAATGAAATGGCTGCTTTTGCTGAGAAAGTCTGCAAGGGGGAACTCGGAACGGGTCAGGATGTTTTTAAAGTTCATCCACCGCTGGGATACATGTGGCCGCCAGGACCTCGGCCTGAAGATATGACTGCGGACGATGCGGCAGTGTCCGGAGATGAAACAGAGGCGGGCAGTCGGGGGCCTGTTGAAGATGCGGCTTTCTGTCGTAAGCTTAATGAAGAGTATGAAGCTGGAAGAAAGGCGAATGCTGTTTCCGAGGGAGCCCCATCGCCTCTGTTGGCGAAAGGGGTAAATGGCAAGACAGGGGTGGCGTTTGGCTTGGTTTTGTCTGCTCCTGGACGTGGCATCAAGGTCATTGACGAGAACCGTTCGGAGAAGGGCGGCGGAGAAGTCCATTTCAGGTTCTTTGTCGGGCTTGCACGTCGTGATGTGTTCAAGCCGACATTGCGGCCTGAAACGCCATACGGAAGATGGCACCAGTTATGTACCTCGGATGTCGAAGGTGGGATCGTCCAATTGTACTTTACTTCGTCAAGCGAAGCGGGGACGGGTGAAATGCGTGTTTCAAGTCGGCTGATGCGAGAAACAATTCAGTTCACCCGAGTTCCAGAAAAGCGGGTGTTGATAAGATGCAAGGGTCCATCTACGATAGAGTGGCGAGTCTCCAGCGTGGATAAAGATGGGAATCCGATTGGGAAAGCTGGACAATCAGGGACTGTGGAACTGAAAGAGGGACGGTAATGTCAGGAACCGTCGAGCAAGAAATAAAGACAAATAAGTCGTTTGACTGGATGTCGGATGACTTGTCGGGAAGTGCCGACATTCATAGGTTGGGCATCTTGTTCCGGCGTGACACCTTGCGGCTCTATCGTGTTGAAGAAATCACATTTGAGGAAAAGTATCCGCAGGAAGAAGCGTTGGCAAATGTCTTTGCCAGCCTAACCATTCCGGGAATAAACGTCATCTATCTTTTGGTTGGTGACGAGATGGGGATTCGTATCTATTTTGGGGTGGTTGAGGATCGTACGGAAAAGTTGCCGCAAGGTCTCAGCATTGCTGGAATAGGAGACGACATCCTTGTAAAGAGTCTTCGGGGAAATTTCCGAGGTAGTCGGGTCTCCCCAGTCAAAGTACAGGAGTTTGACGATCTCATTCGTCGGTTGTTTCCTAAAAACATAGATAAGAATTCTGCGGAGAGACCTCAAAAAAAGTTGCCGTTCTACAAAACCTTAAGAGGTGTCCCAGGGAAGAATAAAGATAATGAAGAAAAACATTTCCGTGGTATCGATCGGTTGATAGACATCATGTTAGGCGAGGAGTTCGCCGTCCTGCTTTTGGCGAAACCAATACACGGGCATTCGATTGCAGTGTCCACGATAGAGGAAAGTCTAGATGAGATCTATCATTCTTTGTCATGGGCATCTCGATCCCAGCAACAGAGGTCAAAGTCAAAAGCCGAAAATATTGGCACAACGCTAAGCCAGGGGACATCTAGTTCGAAAAGCGAGACGCAGAATCCTTCCTTTTCGCAGAGCGTAACTTCCAATTGCTCCAGTACCGATTCACACAGTTCCGATGGCGGCAAGACGTCCAATGGCGGGCAATATGGATGGACTCAGCAGGAAAACCTTACACATGCGGAATCGGTTAGTTTCCAAATAGGGACTACAGAGCAACTTACATCGCAGTCGGGCCGTGCGATCACCTATGGAGACTCTTGGGGGCGTGAAGATGTGCGTAAGCGACTTCAATGTTGGATGAAGTATCTTGATGATGTGGTTTATCCTCGCCTGGACTCTGCAAAAGGGCGGGGGATGTTTGTGGTATCGACGCTTCTCTCGTCCTTTAGCCTGCCTGTCCTCGTCAAACTGACTAATGTAATGCGGGCCATCTATTCCGGTACGGAAGGGAACATGGTGCCGTTTGTGGAAAAGGACGTAACGATGGGCGATGCGTTCTTTGGCGCGCTTCAGGCGTTTCATCAGCCTGTGTGGGAAAAGTCCTTAGCACAGAGGGCGGGAGTGGCAGAGTACGCCATTACACATTCAAAATGTCCGTGCAAATGCGAAGGAGGGGATTCTTTCTATGATGGCACATGGATGTCAACGGTAGAACTGAGCCGTCTCGCTGGTCTGCCACAAAAGGAGGTTGTTGGCGTTAAATTGCGTAAGGAGGTTGAATTCGGGCTGAATGTGGACAGGGAAGGACAAGGCGGAGCGGAGGAAGAAAAGCCAGAGCCAATAGGCGTTGGCAACCTTGTCCAGGGAGGGGAAGAGAAAGGGAACATTCGTGTTTTTCTTGACGCGATAAAATTTGACCGTCATATTTTTGTCGGGGGAGTAACGGGTAGCGGCAAGACAACGACATGCCAGCAATTGCTCTGCGATGCATGCCGGGAGGCGAGCGGCAGGCATTTCCTTGTCATCGAACCTGCGAAAACCGAATATCGTAGTTTGTTGCGGAAGGCCGGGGCTGGTTCAGAGGATCATATCAGCATCAAAGAACTTCTGGTTTTTACGCTTGGAAATGACATCGAGGGGGCTCCATTCTTCCTTAATCCTTTGGAATTTGCAGAGGGGGAAAGTATTTCGGCGCGCGTTGACATGCTGATGGCAAGCATGACTGCGGCGTTCAATATGGAGGCGGCAATCCCGCAGATTCTCGAAAACGCCATCTACAAGGCCTATGAAGCCAGTGGATGGGACATCAATACCAATACCAACAGATACTACGGCAAGGATGCCTTTGCCGATGGCGTCTATTCGTTTCCAACCTTGGCGGACGTTGTGCGTTTGGCGGAGGAGCATGTAAAGAGTCTCGGTTTTGATGACCGATTGCGTGACGAGTATCTTGGGAGCATCCGTGCGCGTATGGGGGGATTGCTTGTCGGGGCGAAGGGGCGCATGCTGAATTGCAAGCGATCAATCAACTTTGAAGAGCTTCTTGACCACAATGTCGTGCTGGAATTGGAGGAGATCCGCAACGGACAACAGAAGGCCCTTGTTATTGGGTTTGTGATCACAAACTTGATGGTGGCCATCAAGCGTAAGTTCAATAGAACCAACCAGAAGATTGCCCATATAACTCTAGTTGAAGAGGCACATCGACTGCTTTCCCGCTTTGAACCTGGCGATGACCCAAACAAGCGGTTGGCGGTAGAGACATTCTCGGACATGTTGGCTGAAGTACGCAAGTACGGGGAATCGATGATTATTGCTGACCAAGTGCCTACGAAACTTACGCCCGATGTGCTGAAGAACACCAACATTAAGATCATACATCGGCTTTTTGCCCAGGACGACAAAGAAGTGGTAGGCGCAACTATGTCCTTGAACGATGACCAGAAGGATTTCCTTTCAAGCTTGGGAACCGGGCACGCTATCGTGTTCTCAGGCGATTGGCCAAAGGCTGTTCACGTGAAAGTGCCCAAGCGTATTGATACTTCGCGTCAGAGAATTGTTAAAGACTTTGAACTGCGGTCACAGGCATTGAAGTTCCTCGCCAAATCATATCGAAGAGGGCTATTCCCAGGACTTGAGATGTTGGCCAAGCATCCCAGTGTAAAATTGTTGGATGCCTATTACGTACATGTTATGCATCAATCGTTTGATGCAGTCGTTGCCTTTATGCAGAATCCATCCGAGAAGGGAAGTTTGAAGAGGGCTTCGTGTCTGCTTAAGCAGACCTTGAGTTTCTTGGTCAAGCTTGGCATGAAGGGGAACGGGTTGAAAATCCTTTCCTGTATGATTGCCGCTTGCCATTTGCGCAATGACGCGTGTCTGAGGATGCGAGAGCCAGATTGCAAGATCGTTACGTGGCAAGATGTGGTCGCAGGCGTTGAGCGGTCATTGAAGATCATCCAGGAAGAAGGCGTAGGTGTCCCGGGGGAGATGTTGCGGATGTTGCCGGATCGTGCTTTGACGGTGAATTCTGTCGGCGTTAATTTTTAAAAAAACAAAAACAAAAGAAGGAGCATATCATGTTCGGATTAGTCATAGGCTTCGTATGTGCAATAGGATCAACCGCTTGTTCGGCGTGCTGTGCCGTCGGTGCAGCGGCTACAGGAGTATTTACGGCTTTAAGTGGTGGCGTGGCAGGTTTATGCAGTGCGCTAAGTGCGATTGGTGCTGGTATTGCATCGGCTGCAACTACAATTGGGACAGTGCTGGCTACTGCAGGTAAGGCTGTATGCGCGGCCATCACGACATTCATCGCACAATTTCCGAACCTAGACATTAAGAAGATTATTGAGATTACCGAAAATACTTTTGCGATCATTCAAACGGTAGCGGCGATTTTGGGGATTGGAGACGGAGAGGATCAAGAAGACCTAGGTGAGAGGGCCTTGCAGCATCCTGAGATAAAGCGGGAAAATTTCGACAGTACACAGGCTTATATCGAGGCATTGAAGAAGGCCGAGTTCCAAAAGGGGGTGCTTCCGCAAGGTATGACGGCGGAAGGGCACAAGTGGTTGTGCCGTACGCTTGGTGCCGGCATACAAATCAGGGCGATTTCTGAAAAGTTGAACATGGCTACGCCGATGGACTTCTTCTTGGATTGCGCAAAGATTGGTTTGACGGCGAAAGATGTTTGCGATGGCGAAGGAAATGGCGTGTTGGAGAGGATGTCGGCTGCAGGGGTGAAAGACGCAGGTGATTTGTCGGTTTGCCTTCGTGGCGAAATCGAACATGGTGATGACGATGGCCATTCCACAATGCAACTGGTGGAACGGGCGTTGGGTAATGGCTCAACTATTCAAACGAACATGTCGCTTGAGGACATGAAGCGTGAATACGAGAAGGGAAAATAATCAATTTGAGTCGTATGTTTCTATCGTATTTAAAGCGAATAGCAAAGGAACTCATAGATGAGCGAATCAACAGATAAACCTAAAGGACCATTGGTCTGGTTCGATATGGATCGCCTAAGAGGGCGGATTGAACCCAGGCTCAGGCATGTTGAAGACAAGGTTGTCAGTTCTGATTTTGATGAGATGTGTAACATTATTGTGAAAGATTATGGCAACTACCGCGACATTTTTGTTAAATCGTATAACGGCTTTCAAAACGAGAAATCAAAGTTTGATAGGGAGTGGTTGGCCTAATGTGCGATTACGAATATCTTTTTGTCGTCTTGAACAATACGATTGCAATGTGTCGTAAGGACGAGACAGGTTATTGCGTTGTTCCAATAGGGGGCGAGCCCTTTGTAGACTTTATGGACAAGAAGAAGTATTGGTCTTCTTGGTGTGAATCAACGAATTGTGATCCTGAGACATGTCTAGCGGATTTTGTGTTCCTTTCAAACCCCTTGGTTGAAGTGGATGAAATCTCCAACATGTTGGCTGCGGTTGGCTTTAAGCAGGTGGAAAAAACCTCTTGGTCATTGGATGCCATACATGACGCGCTTAGTTCCTTCAAGTTTGGTCGACCGCCTGTTATTTGTGCCCCCAAATCGGTAAATACGGAAACGAAAGGCATTCTGCATCTCTATCTCGCGCGATTGGGAAACACTGAAGATGATTTGGGTACTTTGCCAACTATCCCTGAACCAGTTGGCGTTCCGCCGTTGCGAATCGATGAAGAGCGGGACGAAGAAGTTTCCGTAGCGGAACTTGAACCTGAGGATTTCATTGCCTATTGCAAGCAGCGATGTATGGAAAACCTACGCCGATGTAATGAGCGTTAATTGGCGATGTGGCCACAAATGGACATGGGACGGCTTGCCGCCAGGTCACAGTCATTAATTAGTAGAGGAAGTGATGGTCAGTGATTGAATAGGTCGCTGATCAGTCTTTGACCGGTTGATGCTGAAGGGCTCCCCGGAACCGGTTGGTTTGGGGGATTTTTTGCGTTGGCACGCGATCTGCATATGGGGTAATGCCGCGAGAGCGGCGGTTGCGAGCAATGGGCAAGATGCCCGTTGCCACAGTGCAACGGAAGGAAAAAGACGAAATGAAGACAGAAAAGACAGAGGCGGATCAGGCCGAGGAAACAGACGAGTATACGCTTGAAAGCTGGCAGGCGGAACGCCAAAAGCTGGAGGCGGAAATGGTGGCCGACAGCGCCCAGCTGAAGGCGGCCATGGAAGAGGCTCTCGCAAATGACGACCTTCCGCCCGAGATGAGAAAAATCATCCGTGAATCCGGCACGAAGCTGCTGGAGGCCGACGAGTGGCTGCGCGAGATGTTCGACTCGGCAGAGGACACCATCAGGCGGTGCGACGCGATGATCGCAAAGATCGATGCGTAAAGGCGGAAGCATATAGAAAGAAGGTCAAAATGCCAGACGGTGAAAACAATAATAAAAGCAACATGAATGCCACTGGAGGTATCGCTAAATGGTTGACGGCACTGATGCCGGGAAGGGCGTGGGGCGCGGTGCTCGTGCTGGCGGCGCTGACGGCCATGGGGTTGGCGTTCATGTGGTGGTGCCCCGATGTGAAGTGGTTTAGCGACAGGATGGGTGAACATTGGATGTTCAGGCGCCAGGTTGTGTGGACAGGAATTGGATTGTCGTGTTTCGTACTTGCGGTGATGGTTGAGTGGCGGCGCTGGCTGAAGGTCGCGCCGTTCCTGGCCGTAGGGTGGTTGGCGATGTATGTTGTTGCTTGCTGCTCTCCGCAGGTGAGGCACCATCTGTTTGTCAATATCGGATGTTTGCGTATAAATGTGATGGCGTGGTGTTCGTTGGCTGTTGCGTTGCTGCTGGCATGGATTGCGGCGAAGCTGTCCGTTCGGCGCGTGATGAGGTTACTTCTGGTCGCTGGCGTGGTGTTCTCTGGCGTGTTTGCCGTGCAGACGCTCGGAAACCATGAGCGGCTGGCGCATGTTGCGGCGTATTTTGGTTGTGAGGTTGAACGGAATGCTGCTCCTCCCGACGAAGTGATGTTGCGGCAATGGGCGCAGGAGGCGTCTAGCGAGGCGATGTGTAAGGCGTATTGGTTTTCGGGAGACGACGAAATGTTGCGGCAGGATTCGCTGCCGGGGCGGTTCACGTATTCCATGCCGTTTGCGGCGGCGCTCGTGTTCGGGAAGTGGTTCAACGTGCTCGTGGTGGCGCTCTTTGGGATGTTCGCGGTTGTTCTGGCCCGGTGTTACCGCAGGGCAGAGAATGTGGGCAAGAAAGTGTTTGTTGCCGTCGCGGGAGGCGCTTTCCTGTTGCAGGCGGCATACGGATACTGGGCGTGTTTCGGGTTCATGTCGCCCGAGCTGCGCAGTTGCGTGCCGCTTGTGTCGTACGGCGGGTGCGTCATGATCGAGTGGATTATGGCAGGGATTCTCGTGTCGCTTGTGCGGGATGACGCCAACGGACAAGATGCCCATTGTCCCAGATTTGCAACGGGCGAGACGCCCATTGTTCCAGTGAACGGAAAGGAAAAGAAGGAATGAAGACGAAAACGAAAAAGGCGGAACGAGCCAAGAATAACGAAGAGGGAGCCTATGCGACCATAGAGGAAATCCGCAAGGGACTCTTTGGATTCATGCCCGCTCTCACGCGCGCCATGCTAGGACGTTTTCCCCCGTCCATGGAGCGGTGTCCTGTTTGCGGAAGCAAGGCTGTGGCGTCGCGCACCCGCCAGTCGCGGGTCGTGATCGATGGGCCGACATACCTTGAGATGAAATGCGGCAAATGCGGACACAAATGGCGCATGTTGCTGCGGGCTGGACCGTGATCTGGAATCACGGTCTAGGTCCCCCGGTCGATATGGTATAATACGCCCATGAGCACGCTGATCTTGACCGGTTGGGGATGGAAAGAATATGCCGTTGCGGCGGCCGCCGCGCTACGGGCGTTGGGTGGCAGGGCCGAGGTGCTTGGCATGAGCAAGCGCCGCCTGCCGGAGTTCGTGGATGCCGAGGGCGCGAATTGGAAACGCATCTGCCTGATCGGCCTCTCGCTAGCCGGTAACGAGGAGAGATTGGCGGCTGCGCTGAAGAATCTTGGGCGCAAGACGGAGGTCACGTGGATCAGCGGGCTGCCGATGTCTGAGAGTCAGGCGCGGGAGATCGCGCCTCTCCTTAAGGCGCACGTATTCCCCGGCGGGCCGTTCAACGGATCGCTCGTGAAGGCAGTCGGCGCCGTGTTCAAGACCGACGTTGCGGACATGCTCCCGTTCGCGTTCGAGGGGAACAAGATTCCAAAGACGGTTCCGCCGTACCACGAGCTCATCGAGGCGGCGATGTACGCATACCGTACCTGTCAGGACACTGCCTCATACTCAACGGCCATCCGCTATCTCGCGATGGGGGTCGCAGAAGAGGCGTGGAGCGGGGAGATGAAGCACCTTGCCGAGCAGTACCGCCGCTACGGCAACCGCGAGCTGGTGGGCAAGGGCCCGAAGATGAAGGAACTGCGTGACGAGATCTCGCAGGTGGCCGCCCATCCGGAAGCGCGCGTGCTCATCCTCGGCGAGAGCGGGACTGGCAAGGAGACCGTGGCGCAGCAGATCCACACGAAGTCGCCGCGGCGGAACGAGCCGTTCTACGCCTTCAACTGCGCGAGCGTGACGCCAAATCTTCTGGAGGATCGTTTCTTCGGGCACGAAAAAGGCGCCTTTACGAACGCCGTTCGCCAGGAGCCTGGACTCTTCGAGCTGGCGGATGGCGGCACGCTCTTCCTCGACGAGATCGGCGAGATGCCGCTCGAGGCGCAAGGCGTGCTGCTGCGAGTCCTGGAGGGCGGGCGATTCATGCGGATCGGCGGACGCGAGGAGATCAAGACGGACGTGCGGCTCATCACGGCCACGAACAGGAACTTGCCGCTCCTTGTCCGGCAGGGGAAGTTCCGGGCAGACCTCTTCATGCGACTCAACGTGGTGCAGCTGCGAGTGCCGTCATTGAGGGAGCACAAGGAGGACATCCGCGACATCGCGGACCACTGGTGGTTCGGACGCTTCCGCAGGCATCTTGCCGACGCGCAGATATCCGCGCTCATGTCCTACGACTACCCCGGCAACGTGCGCGAGCTGCTGAACCTGCTCGAACGCGCCGCCGTGCTGGGGGAGACGGACTTCGTGCGGCTTCTCGACAAGCACAGAGAGATGAACGCCGGGCTGTACGGCGAGATGGCGGCGGGGGAGGCTGGCGTGGTGCCGGACGAGCTGGAGGAAGCAGTCAAGCGCCATGTCAGGAACGTGTTCTACAAGTACGCGCAGAACCTTTCGCGCACGGCATCCGCGCTCAAGATCTCGCGCAACACGCTGCGCAAGTACGTGCAGTGATGCCTGTCAACTGTTGAACAGGCCACTGGTCAGCAGATGACCAGCATTTCCCGCTGAAATCCCCGAAGCCACCTGGTTTTCGGGGATTTCCCGCTTTGGCACGCCATTTGCTAAAGCGATATCGCCACGGCATTTGTCGCAGGCAAAGGAAAACCAACAACAGCAAAGCGAGAAACGAAAATGAAGAGCAAAAGCAAGAAAGAGAAAGTCATTGAAGTGGCACCCGTGGACCTGTCGAAGATTCTCGGGCGCGGCAAGTCGTCGAAAGACGATGTCGGCGAGAAGCCGCGCAAGAAGCATCGCAGGAAAGCGGAGTGGGAGGACGACGACGATTCCGACCCTGTCGTCGGCGGCGTGGCGGGCGCGCTGCTGGGCGGCGTGGCGGGTGCGCTGCTGGGCGGCATCTTGGGCGTAGTGGCCGAATCGTTCAAGTCGGCGGCGGACGACGACTACGACATCGATGTTGACGAGGACGAGACGGACGACGAGGAGGACGAAGAAGAGGACGAAGAGACGGACGAGGAGGATGAAGCCGACGAGGATGAAGACGACGAAGATGACAACGATGAAGAAGACGAAGATGAAGACGATGACGGCGAGGAGGATGACGACTGATGATCGACATCCTGCAGGTGATCGGGGCGATTCCTGGCGCGTTGGAGGAAAGCGCGGAGTCCCGGTCCAGGCGGAATGCGTTGGCGAACAGGCTGATCGCTCCCCCGCCTGCCGGGACGCCGCTCCTGGTGTCGTTGGCGCTGGCCTTCGAGCACACGGGAATCTATCTCGGCGGCAATCGCGTCGCCGAGCTCAACGGGGATGGACATGTGAAGGCGGTTTCGCTGACGCGGTTCGTCAACGGAACGGATGACGGCATCGTTTCCGTCAGAAACGGGACGCGCATCTTCGCCGCCTGCGACGCGAGGTCGCGGCGTCCGCTCGCCAGCGCGCGGACGCTGTCGACGGCATGTGCGGCGCTTGAAGATGACGGCGGCCGGATCGGCTACGACTTTGCGCAGTTCAACTGCCATCTCTTCACGGCGGCGTGCGTGCGCGGCATCCTGCCTGGGGAACGGAGATTTCGCACCCTGTTTGGCGGCGGAGTGGCGTCGATAGGGAAGCTCGAGAGGCTTCTTTCCCATACGCTCAACGGCGGCGATCCGATCGCATGGTGCGCCGTACGGCGCGACAAGGAGAACTTCCGCTACTCGCTGACGTCCGAGAAAAAGATCCGGCTGGCCGCCACGTTGGCGTAGGAAGCGTGATTGGCGAGCCGAAGATTTGCTATAATCATCCGCATGTCGCGGAAGGAAAAGGAAAGCAAAGGCTACGGGTTCGGGACGTTTGCCGGCGTCTTCACGCCGAGCATACTCACGATCATCGGCGTGGTCATGTACCTGCGTTTCGGGTGGATGCTCGGAAACGTGGGCCTCACCACTTCGCTGATCATAGTCACTGCGGCCAGCTCCATCACGTTCCTAACCGGACTCTCCATCTCCTCTCTCGCCACGAACATGCGGATGAAGGGCGGCGGAGCATACTTCATGCTTTCGCGCTCGTTCGGTCTTGAGGCTGGCGCGGCCATAGGCATTCCCCTCGCGCTCGCGCAGGCTGTGAGCATCTCGTTCTACGTGGCTGGCTTCGCCGAGGCGCTGGTAGAGTCGGGCCTGCCTATGGTGGGGACGTGGGATCCTCGGCTGGTGGGCCTCGTGACGCTCGCCCTGCTGGCGATTCTCGCCACGGTCTCCGCCAATGCGGCGCTCAAGGCGCAGTTCTTCATCATGGGGGCGATAGTGCTCTCTCTCGTCTCCTTCTTTGCCGGCGGGACGCCGCAGGGGATGTCCGTGCCCGCAAGCGTGCCGCCAGCGCTCGACTTCTGGACCGTCTTTGCCGTCTTCTTCCCGGCCGTGACAGGTATCCTCTCGGGCGTGGGCATGTCGGGCGATCTGAAGAACCCGAGCCGCTCCATCCCCATAGGGACCATCGCCGCCGTCCTGACCGGTTGGGTCGTGTATATGTCGGTGCCGATCGTCCTCAGCTGGTTCGTGTCCGACACCGCGATCCTGCGCACGGACACGATGGTGATGCAGAAGTGCGCACGTTGGCCGTTCCTGATCCTGCTGGGCGTATGGGCGGCTACGCTTTCGAGCGCGTTGGGTGGCCTCCTCTGCGCGCCACGTGTGGTCCAGGCCCTCGCGCAGGACCGTCTGATGCCGGGCTTCCTCGGACGCGGATACGGGGACAACAAGGATCCGCGCATCGCGTCGGCGATCTGTTTCCTGATAGCCGGCGCAGGTCTCTGGTTCGGCGACATCAACGCGCTCGCGCCGATCCTCACGATGTTCAACCTCACGACGTACGGGCTCTTGAACCTGTCTGCCGGTCTTGAGGAGCTGATGGGCAACCCGTCTTGGAGGCCAACCTTCCGTGTGCGGCCGTTCCTGTCGTTCGCCGGGTTCGCCGGATGCTTCGCGGTGATGTTCATGATCAGCCCCGGCTGGACGTTCTGCGCCTTCGTGGCCGTAGGATTCATCTACTGGCTCGTGAAGCGGCGCGCCCTGCGCGCGCGATGGGGCGACATGCGCACCGGTATCCTTATGTACACGGTGCAGGTGGCCCTGCGGCTTTTGGGCAAGCGGCAGCTTGACGAGCGCAACTGGCGTCCCAACCTGCTCGTCCTCGCGAGCGTGCCGCTTGACCGGCCGCACCTTCTCTCCCTTGCCGCCGCGGTCTCCGGCGGCCGGAGCTTCGTGACGCTGGCGACTGTGGTGCCCGAGGCGGCGGACGACGTCTCGCACGCGACGGCGCTGCGCGATTCGATCCGCCGCCACCTGAACAAGGTCAGGCTTGAGGCGCAGATACGCATCTATCCTTCTGGCGACACTTGGTCCGGCCTGCGCGAGCTGGTGCGCGCCTACGGCTTCGGGCCGCTAACGCCCAACACCGTCCTGATCGGCACGCCCGCGCGCGCGGAGGACAACCGTCCGTTTGGCGGTCTCCTGCACACGCTCGCCCGCTGCCAGCGCAACATCGTGCTGCTCAGCGAGGGACAGCGCCAGTCGCTGTCGCAGGTGACGCGGCATGACTTCTCCGCGCCTGCCGGGCAACGGATCGACATCTGGTGGCGCGGCCAGACAGACAACGGCGCCTTCATGCTGGCGCTTGCCTGCCTGGTGCTTCGGGCCGACGCGTGGCATTCTGCGACGCTGCGGATCTGCAACATCGCCGAATCCGGCGTGGACGTCGAGGAGGCGCGCCGCGTGCTTGCCGAGTTCGTGGAGAAGGCGCGTGTTACGGCCGAGGTCCTGGTGTTGGAACCGGACAGCGGCAAGCCGTTCAACGAGAGAATCTGCGAGGTGTCGGGCGATGCCGACCTTACGTTCGTCGGAATGCGCGGTCCCGGCCACGAGGAGAACCCCGAGTCCTATGCCGACTACGTGCAGTCCCTCACGTCAGGACTTTCGTCTCTCCCGCTCGCCGTCTTCGCGCTTGCAGGAGAGGCCGTGGAGTTCCGCCGCATCTTCCGCGAGTAGGCGAAAGCGCTACTTCTTGCTGTCGTTCCGTACCGTGACGTCCTTGAACGCGCCATTCGAGTAGGCGTGGAAGTCGATGCGGATCCGCGGCGGGTTGTTCACCGGGTCCTTGCGCCAGCCCTGCATGTTCCCGCCGAGGGCCTTGACCACGAAGAACACGGGCGTGTCGCATTTGGAGACGGACTTCGGCACGAGGTCGAATCCCTCTGCACAGTACAGCGTCACCTTGGAGTTTGTCTTGAGATCTTTCGAGACGTGCGACGTGCCGCCGTAATTGCCGAGGAACAGGTCCTTACCGTCCGTCGCCATCGTCTGCACGCCGAAGTAGATCTGGTAGCCGAGGTCGAGATCGACATTGCCGAGATCGGCCAGCTCTTTCGTCAGGCGCTTGATGCAGCATCCGTCGTGCTTGTTGTGTCCCCACTTGTCGACGCCGACGAACACCGTATCGCCGATGACGGCGATGCCGTCGAGGGCCTCGTCGAACCACGCTTCGCGAATGAAATTGAGGTCTTCGTCCCAGACGCGGACAAGTCCCTGCTTCCCTTCTTTGCGCTTCGCTTTCTCCCGAATGACGAAAGCCCCGTATATCTTGCCGTCGGCGTACGCGGAGTCGCCGAGATGCGCCGGAACCTCGATGCTTTTGACGAGCTTGCCGTCCCAGCCGACCTTGAGGATGCCGAGCTGGTGCGACAGGTAGATCGCCTTTTCGGAGCAGCAGGCACCTTGGATATGGCCGGCCTTGATGAGGCAATCAAGCTCATGCGGGACGGTGTAGACGGCCGGGATACGGACATCGTCCGCAGCCTGGATAGCCTGCGAGGTGAAAGGATTGTGTTGTTTTTCATGCCGATAGTATACCATATCAGGCGCGGGCTATTCGACACGTTGCGGGCAGGTGAGGCCCACGTCCTCGGGGGCGTAGTTGACCGGCCAGCCTTCCGCCGGCTTGCGGCCGAACGCCTCGCGCACCGACTCCAGGATGCCGAAGCCCTGCGCGTGGTTCGGATAGCCGAGCGATCCCTCGCCCCATTCGTCGAGCGGACCCAGCAGGAACGTCCGCACGCCCGACTCGTCTCCGAACTTCCGCGCCTCGCGGCAGATCCGCGCGAAGTCATCCACGTTGTACCCGCGGATCTCCAACACGCGCTCGCCGCGCCAGGGACGGTCGTCGTATCCAGTGGAGATCGACGGCCAGAAGGGGAGCGCGCCGTTCTTCAGGAGCGCGCGCCAGTGCGGGGGCGACATGTCGGCCAGGTTCTTGAACGTGCGCTGGCGCGAGTCGAACTCTGCGCTTCCGGGAATGCCGCCGCGGAAGCCGTACACGGTCGTGACGTCGAAGCCGTAGTCGGCGAACTGCTTGAGGAACGCCGGGTCCTCGTAATCCATCCCCATGCCCCGCATCGCCACGAAGTACACGCCGGGGAAGCCGTACGATCGCGCGATCTCCCGCGTCCGCTCCAGAAGCCGTTTCGCCCCGCCCTCGTTCTTGGTGCGCTGCTCCATCCCGATGGGCCCGCAGATCGCCACGACGGGCTTGCCGTCGATCCGGTGGTACTGGACATCATCGAAGCAGTTCGTGCACCAGTAGTGCGCCAGCTTTTCCTGGTCCGCGAGCGAGTTGTAGCCGTTGTCCCACATCACGTGCCATCTCAAGTATTTGCGGTAGCGCGCCTGCCGAAAGGCCTTCATCCAGTGGTTCCGCGAGGGGACGCCGTTGCGCCAGTACCAGCACACGGAGACGAAAGAGATGCCGTTCTCGACGAGGTACTTGATCTGCCAGTCCACCGTCTCGGGCGACTCCTCGTCGTACCAGCCGAGCACCGGCTTGCGCGCGTGGTCGTGGCTCCACACGGCATGCCACTTGTGGTTGACCCATCCGGGGAACATCAGCGCGCCGATCGTGTAGGGCGCGGTGTCGACCGGCTTCGGTTCCGCCGGATAGTCGAGGCGCGGCAGGTTCAGGGACGGCTTGACGTCGGCCACCACCTCGATGCGGCGCGGTGCGACTCCGTCCGCCGAGACGGATAGGCCGAACACGTGCTTCCCTGCGCCCAGGTCGCTCAGGCGAAACTTGAACACGCGCTCGTGAGGAAGCTGCGGGCCGCAGTCGTGGTTCAGCGATTCCGCGCCGTTCGATCCCGGTAGGGACGGCGTTCCACCGCCGTCCGCAGTCGCCAAGCCCGGTAGGGACGGCGTTCCATCGCCGTCCGCGGCAACGGTCGGCGATGGAACGCCGACCCTACCGGCTGGCAGGCCGTCAAACGAAAAGCGGAGATGCTCGGCCGGCAACGTGCCGAAGTTGCGCACGACGGCCTCCAGCACGAACGGACGCCCCGCGCGGGGAACCGCCTCGGACGGTATCGCGCTCGTGATGACGGGATCGGGCGGCAGCGACGGACGTTCCTTGAGAAACCTGAGGTTCTTGACCTTAAGCTCTCGGTCGGTGAACGGCTGGCGCACGGTGAAGTTCATGATCCGGCCTGCCCAGCTCTTCTTGCCGCGCGCGGGACCCCTGAGCGCCGTGGCGGTGCCGAGGTCGAACCAGTATGCGTGCTCCTGGCCGTCGGGCGGCGTCGAGAAATGGAGCGAGCCTGATGCGGTCTCGCTGCCGCTCCATTCAAGCGCGTAGTAGTTGATTCCCGGCGGCGCCTTCAGGGAGAACGCGACGCCGCGGGCGTCTTGTGCGAGGAAATCGACTTCGTCGCCTTCCTCGATGACCGCAATGTCCGCGAGCTCGAACGGCGTTCCGCCCGCGAAACCGGCCGGGAAATCGAACCTGAGTACGGAGATCTTCTCGGGGCCGCACCATCCTGGACGTATCTTGTAGTCGTGCCACTTGCCGTCCCCGATGACCCAGAACGTCTTCTGGAACGTCTCGGAAGGTCCCTTTGCGCCACGATGGATCCAGAACAGCTGGCCTTTTCCGCCGCGCGGCGCCTTCATGCGGAACGTGAAGAAGCGGTTGCCTTTGGGTTCAAGGGGCTGCGCGAGCTTGGCGTGGAGCTGCGCGTCGCGGCCCGTGATCCGGCCTTTGAGCGAGTCGCCCTCCACGTGCATCTCAGCGATGTCCTCGTTCTTCCACCAGTCGGCGAGGCGATCGCCCTTCCATTCAATCGGAAGGGCGGGCGGCGGGAAGAAGGCGTCGAGGATGCGTTCGGCAATGAGGGCCATGCCCTTGTCGCCCGGGTGCCCCGCGACGCCCGGATGCCAGAACTTTCCGATGGCCTTACATTCCATGGAGACGCCGAGATCCCAGAACTTAATGTATTTCACGCCGGCTTCCTGTGCCGCCTCGCGCTGCAGCTGCGCCTTGACCATGCTGGGCGAGAACACGCTGCAGACGACCATGTCGCCTCCGTTCTTCGGCTTGAACATCCGATAGAGGTCCCGCATCTTCGTCCTGAAGAGCGCTTTCTCCTCGTCCGTCTTCGGCATGGAGCAGTTCTCGCCGATGAAGATCACCGTGTAGTCCGCACCCCACGCGCGGTCGTCCGCGAACTGTCCGGCCATGTCGAAGCCTGCGAGGTTGCGCTCGAACGCCGCGATGTTCCGGAGGCGGATATCCGTCTTGCGGCCGGTCTTCGCCTCGATGCCGCGCGCGACCAGATGGGCGTAGTCCTTCTCTCGTGCACTGGCCGCCATGCCCCAGTCGTTTGTCCAGCCGATCTTCGCCGCGGGGCCGTGCCGTGTCATGGAGTTGCCGAGAAACAGGACTTTCAACGGTGCCTGCGCGTCAGCCGCCGCACCCAACGCGATCATCGCTGCACATGCGGCAACCGCTAATTTCCGGCCTAATGATGATAATGCCATGGATAATTTCCTTTCTTTGCCGTGGGGTTCAAATCACTTTTTCAGTTCGTTCAGCAGGCGGATTGGATAGTCGGAGGTGACGGTGTCCGCGCCGAGCGACTTGGCCAGCTCGTACTCCTCCTTCGTGTTGATCATCCACATCGCCACGCGCAGGCCGGCGGCATGGGCCTTGTCCACCATCTCCTTCTTCGTTCCCTTCAGGAACGTACCCACGCCGTTTCCGCTGAAGCGCTTCGCGTCCGCGATGGCGCGGTCGTCGAGCGGGCGCGCCACCGTGAACGAGCTCTTCTGCTCCGGGAACTGGCGCATCACGGACTGCACGTGTTCCGGGTTGAAGCCGATGATCGCAAAGGTGCCGGGCTCGATGATGCTTGCCGCCGTGTCGTGGATCTTGCGCGTATAGGCATCAACGTCGCCCTGGTGGGACTTCATCTCCAGCTCGATCCAGACGTCCTTGCGGCCCGCGAACGGACGCAGCACCTCCGCGAGGGTCGGAACCGGCTCGCCAGATTTCTTGAGTCTCAGCTTCCGCACCTCGGCCAGCGTCATCTTCGTGATATCACCCGTGCCCGTCGTCGTGCGGTCAACCTTAGCATCGTGCATGATCACCAGCTCGCCGTCCACCGTCTCGCGCACGTCCGTCTCGTAGCCGCGTACGCCAGCCTTGAGCGAGGCGACGAATCCGCCTACGGCGTTGTCGTCGTACTCGTGGCGTCCGCCGCGATGGGCGCAGACGCGCGGAGACTCCACGGGAACGGCAGACATTTCCGTCGTGGCACACCCGCCGGCCAGCATGGCGAGCGTCAAGGTGGAATAAAGAATTGTTGATGACTTCATGCTTTGTTTCTCATTGTGTTTATGGACTCGTTTGCGTAAAACAAAAGTATAGCATGTATGTCGAACCGTTAGGTCGACCGGCGGATGACGAGGGGGGCGTCTAGCAGAATCTCGCGGGGTTCGTTTTCCGGAAAGCGGATGCGGGCCAGAAGGGTCTTCAGTGCCGTTTTCGCGAGCAGCTTCACAGGCTGGCTGATCGTCGTGAGCGGCGGAACAGACGCGCGTGCGAAGCGCGAATCGTCAAACCCGACGACGGCCACCTCTTCCGGGACGCGCCGTCCCAGCGCGACAAGTGATTTCACCAGTTCTGCCGCCGTCTCGTCGTTGCCGCAGACGACTGCGTCCGGGGCGGGCTTCTTCCTGAACAGCGCCTTGATGGCCCGGATGTCGTCCGGGGCGAAGTGAAGCGTCTGCACGCCGGAGTCGAAACCTTGCAGCGCGAGTTCGCCGGCGACGCCGAAGAGACGGCTCTTCCAGTTGGGGTTCGGGCCGATGGACGTGCCCTTCATCATGAAGGCCAGACGGCGGCGTCCGCGCTCGACAAGGTACTGGGCGATGCACTGTCCCGCCCGCACGTTGTTGACGGCGATCAGGTCGAGGGCGCTTCGCTGCGGCGGCGGCACGGCGTCCGCGTCCAGCAGGACGGCGGGCGTCTCGGCGTTCCTGAAGATTCGCAGGATCTCCAGATTCGACTTCGTGAACCGGTCGTCGATCAGCGGACGGAAGATGACGCCCTCGACCCGGCTGGCAAGGAGGCTCCGCGCGATTCGCCGCGCGTTTGATGCCGTTTCTCCGGGCGTCGTCTTCTCAATGGTTGCGAGCACGACGCGGTAGCCGGCCTTCCGCGCGGCGGCCTCAATTTCGTTCTTGACGTCGGCGAAGAACTCCGACGACGCAAGTGCGGGGAGGAGAAGTCCGAGAAGGCCAGTCTTGCGTTCGCCGCGGCGCGTGACGAACGTGCCGATTCCGTTGCGTTTCTCGACGAGCCCCTCGCGCTGAAGCTGGGCGAGCGCACGGCGGACCGTTTCGCGTGCGGCGTGGAACCGCGCCGCGAGCGCACCTTCTCCAGGCAGCATGTTCGCCGGCGAAAAATGCCGAGCGGCGATCTCGCTTTTCAGCGACCTGTATATCTCCAGATGCTTCATGGGACACCGTGAAGTATACCACAGCGGCGTGTTCCGCGCCACATCCTGTCTAGACAGGTATTGCGGGGGCAAGGCGCTTGTGGTAGGATTTCGACGAGTGCCAACCAAAGGAGTAACGACAGACATGAAGACAGTAAAGGACAAGCAGATTCTGATGGCGGCGGACTTCGCGGGTTACTCGCTGAAGGAAGCCATCAAGGAGTATCTTGAGAAGAAGGGCTGGACAGTCACCGACATCGGCGTGAAGGCCGATTCCGACCCGAACGACACAGAACTCATGTTCCACCGGATCGGGCTTCGCGTGGGTGCGATGATCACGGAGAAGGAATTCGAGCGCGCGCTCATCTTCTGCGGCACCGGCATGGGCATCCACATCGCCGCGTCGAAATGCCCAGGCGTCCATGCCGGCGTCGTGGAATCCGTCCCCGCCGCCTTCCGCGCAATTACCGGGAATGGCGTCAACGTTCTCGCGATGGGCGCGTTCTACGTCACACCCGAGCTCGGCAAGCAGTGCGCGGACGCCTTCCTCTACAACGACTTCGGCAGCGGCTGGGAATGGTGGCCTGACTTTGACAAGTTCCACCAGATCGCAATCGACGAGCTGAACGCCTTCAACTACGAGGAATACAAGGCGAACGGCTTCAAGGTGAAGCATCTTGGCGACTGCCATTGCGAGCTTTACGACCGCCCGGAGGGATTTTCCTCCGTCCCGTTGATGTGCAAGCGGTGAACACGGAGGTAAGGCAATGAGGTTGAATTGGAAAGCATCGCTTGCGCTTCTAGCGGCGACCGTTGTGTCCGTCGCGATTGGCCAGGCCGAGCGGCGGATATCGGTCGCAGACTTTCGCGACAGGATGGCGGGCGCGTGGATCGGGCAGTCCGTGGGCGTTTCCTACGGATGGCCCACGGAGTTCAAGTTCTGCGGCGAGCTGATTCCGCCGGAGAAGATGCCGCCCAAGTGGACGCCGGCGACGATCAACGAGACGTTCGCGCAGGACGACCTTTACGTGGAGATGACGTTCCTCGACACCCTTGACCGACGCGGCATAGGCGTTTCGTCACGCCTCGCCGGAATCGACTTCGCGAACTCAACGTACCGCCTCTGGTGCGCGAACATGAAGGGACGCAACAACCTGCGCCACGGCATCGCGCCGCCGTGGAGCGGACATCCCGCGTTCCACCAGAACCCGTTCGACCTTGACTACCAGATCGAATCCGACTTCTCCGGCATCATCTCGCCCGGCTGTCCCAACCGTGCTGTTGCGCTCGGCAACACGTTCGGCGCGATCATGAACTTCGGGGACGGAATCTACGCCGGACAGTTCATCGGCGCCCTGTACGCCGAGGCGTACTTCTCGTCCGACCGCCTCGCGATCGTGGACGCCGCCCTCGCGCACATCCCGTCCGAAAGCCGCTACGCCGAGATGGTCCGCGACGTGAAGGGGTGGTATCTCGCCAATCCCGGCAACTGGGAGGCGACGTGGAGAAACGTCGTGGACAAATACTATTTTGTCGATCCGACAAATACCTTCGGGAAAGTCACTCGCCCCTCCCTGGACGTAAGGGTAAACGGCGCGTTCGTGGTCCTTGGTCTGCTCCACGGCGAAGGCGACATCGCGAAAACGCTCTGGATCACGACGCGCTGCGGATGCGATTCGGACTGCAATCCGTCCTCCGCGTGCGGCGTCCTCTTCGCGTCCATGGGACTCAAGGCCGTGCCAGATGAATACAAGAGCGGCTTGAGCCGCACGAACAAGTGGGAGAACACCGACTACACGTATTCGAAACTGCTGGAGGTGACGGAGCGCGTGGCGCGGGCTAACATCCTTGCGGGCGGCGGCCGCATCGAGAAGGATGCGTCCGGTGACGAGTGTTTTGTCGTCCCCGTGCAGAAGCCGTGCCCGAACGCATACGAGCGTATCTCCAGGCGGATGAAGCTGCCGCCTTTCGACGTGCGCTACACCGACGCGGAGATGGAGCAGATACTTTACGAACCTACAGCCGCCGGAAAACCGTCGAAAAGAAGATCCAGAAAGTGATTCTGCAAAGAGAGGAGCAAGTACGATGAAAAAGACAATAACGGCAACCATGGCGTTCGCAACATGTCTAACGGTATTCGCCGCTGACATTACTTTGACGAAAGCGAACGATTACAACATCGGTTTCTCCGACACTTCATGCTGGAGTGTTTCCGGCGCAGCACCAGTGCCGGGAAACGATTATTGGCTGTTGTCAGAAAGCAAAGTCTTCTACTCGAAGGCCGGGAACAAAGGAAATGAATCGTTCGCCGGCAGTTCGCTGAATGTCGGCTCGCCGTCTTCGTCCACGCATGGTTTGACAAGCGGCAAACTTGCCCTTGCTACTATTGCGAGCAGTACTGTCACGCTGACCAATCTGGTTTGGTGGAACGGACAGGTCAACACTGGCTACAATGGCACTCACCTCTGGTATGGCAAATGGACAGTCCGGCAGGCGGATGCATCTGCATATCACCGGACTGGACTTAATACAGAGAAGCATTGCTATACCAATTTCGTGACACTGACTTCGTCGGCTGACGATGCAGATGCTTCGAATGCGGTCATTGAACTTGGTGTTGGCTCCGCTGGCAATTATCCTAGTGCCATCACATACTCTACAATGTCCGAGGGAACCAAGGGATTTCACCACTTGCGAGGCGATTTCTCTGCGTATAAAGGTTCCTTCAAGGTGTCGGCGCCGTATCAGCCTGTAGTTATCTTCAATAATACCATAATCGGCGATACGTCTGTCGCGAACGCTCGGGCGATCCAGTTGGGCAACAACTCCTGTTTCGCAATAGGTGCAGACTTCGTGCAGAACACGAGTCGCGGCATCTACGTGTACGGAACGCAGGCGTATTTCATGACATGGAACATCGTGGCGAAAGAATGGACGCTGAACTATCCCGTTTCCGGCTCTGGCAATGTCGTCAAGGACGGTCCGGGAAAGGTGACACTCGCCTGCGGCTGGACGGCGGGCGACATCACGGTCAAGGCCGGTACGCTTGAACTCTCGGCTGATGCCGCTTTCCCGTCAGGACAGAATGTGACGGTGAAAAGTGGGGCGACGCTCGTCATCAGACGGGCGGACTGCTGGACTGGCTTCAACGTGACAGCGGAGAGCGGCGCAACCGTCATTCGTCTGCCGGTCGTGGGATACGATTCCGCCAACGGCAGCGTGACGCAGACCGTATCGATCCCGGCGGATGTCGCGCCAGATGCATCGAATCCCATTCCGATCGCGCTTTCCGAAGCGATTGCCGTGCCTTTCCATCAGGAAAAGCGTCTCGTAGTCGCCACAATTGCAGCTGGCGCAGCGGGGTTCTCTGCGGAAAATTTCATCGACACTTCCGACAAGACGTACGGATTGCCAAACACGTCCTTCGAGATCGCGCAAGACGGTAGCGGCGTTCAGAACGTCTATCTTGTGGCGAAGCCGGTAGTCGTCAGCGTTCAGGCGTTTGCGGATGTCGACAAGTGTTCGGTGAACGGACACAACGTCAACGTGAACACGAACTATTGGTCCGACAACGTCCGCGCGCACGCCGGCGCTGACTATCTCCTCCGCCATGACGTGATTACCATGGGTAACGAGGACTTCGCAGGTGATTCGCTTGTGCTGGCTGGACAGTCATCCGATTCTCCCGTCGCAATCAACACGAGAGAATTGACAAATGCCCTGACGAAGACCGTCGTGAGAGGGTATTTGAAGATCCAGCCAAACCATGGCGGATATCATGTACACAACCTGCGTGGGGACATCCACATGGACGGGACATATACCGAAGAGGAAGACTATCTCCTCTCCTTGCGGGGCATACTAGGGAACTCCAGAACATCTCAGGAAGGCGTAAACCTGTTGGGGAACATCACGGGAGACGGCGCAATCAACTTTCTTGCGGGTTATACTTTTGCGACGCCGATATCACATGTTCTCAGCGGAGACAACAGCGGCTTTCTAGGCAGGATGCGCCTTGGCACGTCAAGTGGAAACGCTAGCCTGCGCCGCGAGACATGCCGTTTGCGCTTCGCGTCGCCTGAAAGTCTCGGCGGTTCGCCGTCCGTGTTCCGATATTCCGCCGTCATGGTGACAGGAGGAAGCATGTTGGTGCCAGAGCGTACGATGACGTTCGATACGGAGAATCGGGGCCTATACGTCACCGTCGGTGGTTTCGAGGTACCGGAAGGCGTAACGTTTACGGTGATGAATCCGCTTCGCATCGGCGGTTCATTGCACAAGCTCGGCGCGGGTACGTTGTCGCTCGGCGGCCAGATTTCGTATGGCGAGCGCGGAACTGACGCCAGCAAGTGGTTCTACGTTGAAGAGGGCGGCTTGTGCGCTGCTACGGACGCTGCGGTCTCGAACCTGAAACTGGTGATGTCCAACGACACGGCGATTGTGCTGTCGCCTTCGCCTGCTGTCACGAACGGCATCATGGGATCGATATCCGTGCCGGAGGGCAAGGTGCGCGTTCTTCTCGACGCAGGCAGCCCTCCGCCTGAGTCCGGTAGCGTCACGGTGCCGATCTGCACGCTTGCGACGTCTTTGGGCGACATGTCTTCAATATTCGACATGGTTCGCCCCAAGGGATGTTCTGCTGAACTTATCACGGCACAAGTGGTTGTCGACGGTGTGGAGTGTACACGCTATTCGGCACGGTATCGTTACATCGGATTCACCGTTATAATGAGGTGATGTGATGCCTACGGCCAGAAGGGCGTTCATTGGCGGAGCGATGGCCTCCGTATTCGTAGGATGCGATTGGAGCCGCGCATTGCGGTCGCAGACTGTCGGCAGCCCATGGCTGGGATGGCGGCCTGGCGAATATCAGGTGCATTTCATCCATACCGGCCGTTGCGAGTCGTCCTTCCACATCTTTCCCGACGGCACGTCGATGCTGCTCGACTGCGGGACGGCCAACGGAAAGCGCAGCAAGTATACGCTCCCGTCTGCGCCGGATGCGACGCGCGAGCCTGGCGAGCAGGTCGCGCGCTACGTCCTTGCCGTCAATCCGAACGGCGACCGCGTGGACTACATGATGAGTTCGCACTGGCATGTGGACCATGTCGGAGCGGACGAACCGGACTACGTTGCGCCCGGCACTTCGCCGATCGGGTGCGGACGCAGCGGGTTCGGACAGGCGGCCGAGTTCCTGCATTTCACGAAGGCGATCGACCGCAGCTGGCCGGACTTCAACGATCCTGTTCCGATCGCGACGCGCGAGACCAGGCACATGCGGAAAGTGTACGAGGCGCTACAGCGGCGTGACGGTCTTTCCGTCGAGAAGTTCCGTCTTGGTGCGACCGACCAGATCGTGCCTTTGCACGGCTCCGTGTCTGGATTTGCCTGCCGTAACATCTGCGTCAATGGGCGGATCGCGTTGCCGGACGGGACGGTGCGTGATGCACTAAAGGAACACCTCGCGGAGCGTCCAAAGTCGAGAATCGACGAAAACACGCTCAGCCTTGGCATGATTATGTCATACGGGCGGTTCCGCTTTTTCACGGCAGGTGACGCGTTGGGGAGATTCTTCGAGGATGCCTTGGCGGATGCCGTGGAGCATTGCCATGTCTCGAAGACGAACCACCACGCCCACGTCTCAATGACTCCGCGCCTTGTCCAGAAGCTGGCGAGCCGCTATTGGATAAATCTCGTGTGGGATTCCCGGCAGTCCATGCCGTCGGTGATGCGGACGCTCGCCGACAGGACGCTCTATTCGGGCGACCGGACGATCATCCCATGCTTCTTGCCGCCGGAACGCAGGGCGGCGGATGTCGGTGAAGCATGGCTAAAAGATGTGCCTGAGGCGGTTTTCGAGCCGTGCCACGTCGTGCTTTCCGTGTCGGACGGCGGCGAGTACTACACGGTCAGTTGCCTTGGCGCGATGGAGAATGACTTCGTCATTCGTGCGCAGTTCTCAGAAAGAACCTAGCACAACACGTACAGATCCGCCTAGGATGCGCTGTACGAAAAAATCATAATAATTTCGGATTGCGATGCCAAGAAACTTATGATAGAATCATGCCGTAAGTTGAATTTAGTGTTTAAGTTGAATTTAGTGTTTAGGAGTCAAGAATGCACATAAAACGCGACATTGATGGTTTCTTGGCCAAGCGGATGTTTGGCGGCAAGACACTTGTCATCTATGGCCCGAGGCAGTCGGGGAAGACCACGGCCGTCGAGTCGTATTTGGCGGCACATGAACTTGCTTCCGACGTCGTGTCGTTCAATGGTGACGAGACATCTGACCGACAGCTCTTGGCGGACGCCTCTGCGGAAAAGCTCCGGTTGCTGGTCGGCAAGAAGAAGATCCTGTTCATCGATGAGGCGCATAAAGTGCCCAACATCGGATTGGTCCTCAAACGGGCCTGGGACAAGGTGAAGGGCGTGCAGGTCATTGCGTCCGGCTCGTCAAGCGTCGAACTCGCGGACAAGATCGAGGAGCCGATGACGGGACGGAAATTCGATTATACGCTCATGCCGCTTTCTTTCGCGGAACTTGCTTCTGCGACTTCGCCGGCCGATGAAATGCGGTGCATCGAGCAACGCATGATCTATGGCATGTATCCAGATGTCGCGACACATCCAGGCGATGAAGTCGATCGGTTGAGGATGATCGGCAAAGGGTATCTGTACAAGGACATACTGGCCATGGGAGAGATAAAGCGGCCGGAACTTCTCGACCGCCTTCTGAGCGCGTTGGCATTCCAGATCGGACAGGAGGTGGTCTATTCCGAATTGGCGCAAACCGTCGGTACAGATGACAAGACCGTGTCAAAATACATCGACATCCTTGAAAAGGCGTACATCATTCGCAAGGTGCCAAGTTACGCGCGCAACCTCAGGAACGAACTCAAGAAATCCAGGAAGATCTACTTCAACGACTGCGGCATCAGAAATTACGTCATCGGGGACTGGAGACCTCTCGACATGCGCGGGGCCGCCGAGGCGGGACATCTTTGGGAAAACTATCTCGTTGCGGAACGGGCGAAGTGGCGTCTCGTCCACGAACCTGAGACGCGGGAGTTCTTTTGGAGGACCACGCAACAGCAAGAGGTCGATCTTGTGGAGGAATCTGCGTCTGGCATGAAGGCGTTCGAGTTCAAGTGGAATCCGCGCAAAGGCAAGGCCGCTCCGTCCAAGACCTTCAGGTCGGCCTATCCAGATGCAACCTGCCACACGATCACCCCCCAGGACGTTCTTGAATTCCTTTAATTCCGCATTGATATCCGACAATCCCTCCGCCGTTTATGGTATACTTCGTCGCATGAAAACCAAGCTAGACAGACGCGAGTTCCTCGCACTTTCAGCGGCGGCCGGTCTTGCCGGCTGCGTGACGACGCCTTCGGCGACCAAGTGGACGGGCACCGACAAGGTCAGGGCCCTGTTGCTCCACCTCGGCCACAACATGTGGTGCGAATGGCTGCCCGATGACGTGCAGGCTACGATAAACGAGAGGTTCCGTCCGGACGACACGCTCCGCAACAAGGACGAGCTGTGGCGGCGCGTGGTCGACCGCATGGCGAAGCGCGGACTCAACATGCTGGTCATCGACGTCGGCGAGGGGTTCGAGTATCCGAGCCATCCGGAGCTCGCGATCAAGGGCAGTTGGTCGCCGGACAAGCTCCGCGACGAAGTCGTGCGCCTGCGCGGCATGGGCATAGAGGCGATTCCCAAGCTCAACTTCTCCGCCACGCACGACGGCTGGCTCAAGCACTACCACCGCATGCTCACCCTGCCCAAGTACTACGAGGTGGTGAAG